>NZ_CALPCY010000025.1:0-69929 GCF_943193115.1 Otoolea muris | reverse complement strand
GCCCGATCAGGGCGGATTTTGAATGTTTTTGAGGATTGCGGGAGCACAAAGTGCGGAGCAATCCGGTATCAAAGGGGGCAAAAGACCTTTTGGCCCCGATATCATGTATATTTTGGTAAGAGAGGATGTAAGCGGATGAAATATTTGAAACAGGCGACCATTCTGTTTGGCATCACCATGGCAGGGGAATTTTTAAATTACGTTCTTCCGCTGCCGGTTCCGGCCGGCGTATACGGCCTTTTTATCCTTTTGGGCTTCCTGTGCTTTGGCGTTATTAAGGTGGAGGAGGTTTCGGAGGCCGGCGATTTCTTCCTGGATATCATGCCCCTGACTTTCATTCCGGCCGGGGCCGGGCTGTTAAACAGTATGGGGCAGATGCGCGATATTCTGGTTCCGCTGCTGGTGATTACAGCGGTCTCCACGGTGTTTGTGATGATCCTGACGGCAAAGGTGGCGCAGGGGCTTGTCCGCAGGCCGCGTAAAAAGGAGGGCATATGAACGAGTTGATCCATGCGTCCCTCTATTCCGGCATGCTGTTAAGCCTTGGGGCGTATCTGTTCGGCGTATGGCTGAAAAAGAAAACGGGACTGGCGCTTTTAAACCCGCTGCTGGTGGCGATCGTGCTCGTGATTCTGTTTTTATCGGTATTTCATGTCAGCTATGAGGAATATAATAGAGGAGCGGCTTATTTAAGCTACTTCCTGACTCCCGCGACAGTGTGCCTGGCGATTCCGCTGTACCGCCAGCTCGGCTATCTGAAGCGCTATTCGTTTGCCATCGCGGCATCGATCCTGGCAGGCGTGCTGGGAAGCGCCGGGAGCATTTTCGTCATGGCAAGGCTGTTTGGGCTGAACCATGACTACTATGTCACCCTGCTCCCCAAGTCCATCACCACAGCGATCGGGATGGGGATCAGCGAGGAAGCGGGAGGAATCGTGACCATTACGGTCGTCAGCATTATCATCACCGGTATACTGGGGAATATCATTGCTGACGGGCTGTTTAAGATATGTAAGATTGAGG
The DNA here is from genome assembly GCF_943193115.1 of Otoolea muris. Lineage (NCBI taxonomy): Bacteria > Bacillati > Bacillota > Clostridia > Lachnospirales > Lachnospiraceae > Otoolea > Otoolea muris. Next base: position 68,906 of record NZ_CALPCY010000025.1, on the reverse strand, counting down.
AGCCCATGGCAAAGGGGCTGGCGCTTGGAACTGCGGCCCATGCGATCGGGACGGCCAGGGCCCTGGAGCTGGGAGAGCTTGAGGGCGCCATGAGCAGCCTTGCGATAGCGGTGGCGGGACTTCTGACCGTGGCGGTTGTACCGCTTGTATCAGGACTGATCTGAGAAAGGACAGGGAGATGCCGCATGTCAGGAAAAAGGGGGAAGAGGGATGAATCTGTATGAGGCAATCGGATGCAGGCAGTCTGTGAGAAACTACACAAAGCGCGAGGCGCCGGAGCATCTTAAGAGTAAGATCCTGTCGTTTTTTGAGAAGACGTCCAGGTTAAATGACCGTATCCGGATCGAGCTGGAGATTCTGGAGCCGGATGCGAAGCATGTCCGTATCAGGGGAATGTGGAAAGTGGAAGCGCCGTACTATCTGGCGCTGTATTCGGAGACCGTGGACGGGTATGAGCGGAACGCGGGCTATATCATGGAACAGATCGTGCTGTATCTGACGGCCAAGGGCCTGGGAACGTGCTACCTGGGCGGCTCGCGGCCCGACCAGCCTGTGAAGAACGGGAAAAAGTGTGTGATCCTCGTCGCCTTCGGCTACCCGGAGGGAAAGCTTTACCGGGAAAGCCCCCTGGCAAAGCGCCTCCCTTTAAACAGTTTATGCACATTCAAGGAAGAGGCCGGGGAGCAGATGAAAACCGTGCTGAAAGCGGCCCGCCTGGCCCCGTCAGCCTTTAACGCGCAGCCGTGGCGTTTTGTCGTGTATTCGGACCGGATCTATGTATTTGCGAGGAAACCGCGCATTTCCCTGAAGGCGGAAAAGGGGATGCGGGACTTCAGCATCGGCGTGATGCTGTCGCATATTATGCTGGCGGCGGAGGAGCTGTGGATGGAGCTGAAGACAGAGACAGAGGAGCAGTTTGCGGCGAAGGCGTATAAAAATGGGGATTATGTGGCAACGCTGACGCTCCAGGGCGGGACGCCGGGGCCCTTTCACGATTCCCTACTTGAAAGCCCCTGCCCCATATGCTAAAATAAGGAAAGATGACAGGCAGAGTTTTCCATCTCCCGCCTGTACAGGATAACGACGACAAGATACACCCCGTAAGGAGGAAGCGATGGTTCAGCGATTAATTGAAAAGATACAGGACACAAAGGCCCCGGTCTGCGTTGGCCTTGATCCCATGCTCGGCTATATCCCGGAGCAGGTGCTTGAGAAGGCGTTTGATGAGTTTGGCGAGACGCTTAAGGGGGCCGCGGAGGCGGTCTGGCAGTTTAACCGGGAACTTGTGGACGCCACGGCGGATTTGATTCCGGCTGTGAAGCCGCAGATTGCCATGTATGAGCAGTTTGGCCTTGAGGGGCTTAAGGTATATGAGCGCACGGTTCGATACTGCAGGGAAAAGGGCCTGATTGTCATCGGGGATGTGAAGCGGGGCGATATCGGCTCGACCTCGGCAGCCTACGCGGCGGGGCATATCGGCCGCGTGAAGGTGGGCGGCGCTTCCTTCGCGGGATTTGACACAGATTATATCACGGTGAACCCTTACCTCGGGACGGATGGCGTAAAGCCGTTTGTGGATGCCTGCAGCGAGTATGACAGAGGAATTTTTGTCCTGGTTAAGACCTCCAATCCGTCGAGCGGGGAATTCCAGGACTGCCTGATTGACGGAAGGCCCCTGTATGAGCTCGTGGCGGACAAGGTTGCGGAGTGGGGGAGCGCTTCCATGGACGGGGCCTACAGCAATGTGGGGGCCGTGGTGGGCGCGACGTATCCGGAGATGAGCCGGGCGCTCAGAAAACAGATGCCGCGTACATATTTCCTGGTTCCGGGCTACGGGGCGCAGGGCGGCGCTGCGGAGGATTTAAGGCACTGCTTTAATGAGGACGGCCTGGGGGCGATCGTCAATTCATCCCGGGGCATTATAGCGGCCTGGAAGAAGGAGGAGTACGCTGATTTCGGGGCGGGGCGCTTCGGTGAGGCGGCCAGGCAGGCCGTGATGGATATGATTCAGGACATTAACCGCGTGTTATAAGGAGGAGAGCCGTATGGCGCAGGTAAAGGAGACGGCTGTGGTTTACAGCCAGGAGGCGCTCGCGCCGGACATTTTCAGCATGTGGATCGTCACAGAGGCGGCAAAGGAGGCCGGGCCGGGCCAGTTTATAAACGTGTACAGCCGGGACGGCTCAAGGATTCTGCCGCGGCCGATCAGCATCTGTGAGACGGATCCGGAGGAAGGCCGGCTGCGCATCGTTTACCGCGCAGCAGGCGCGGGAACAAAGGAATTCTCGCTGTATGAGTCAGGGGATCCCATTGAAATCATGGGGCCTTTAGGGAACGGCTTTCCGCTGGAGGGTGAAAACGTATTCCTGATCGGGGGCGGGGTCGGCATTCCCCCCATGCTGGAGCTGGCGAAGAACTTAAACTGTGAGAAGCAGATTATCCTGGGCTACCGCGATTCGCAGATGTTTCTGCGGGACGAGTTTGAGGCGTACGGCGAAGTGTTCGCGGCCACAGAGGACGGCAGCGCGGGGGATAAAGGCAATGTCCTGGACGTGATCCGCGGGCGCGGTCTTACGGCGGACGTGATGTATGCCTGCGGCCCGGCGCCGATGCTTAAGGCGTTAAAGGAGTATGCACAGGAACAGGGGATCCGTCTGTATGTATCGCTGGAGGAGCGGATGGCCTGCGGCGTGGGCGCGTGCCTGGCCTGCGTGTGCCGGACCAGGGAGACGGACGCCCACAGCAATGTGCGCAACCGCCGGATCTGTAAGGACGGCCCTGTATTTCTGGCCGGGGAGGTGGAGCTATGAGTAAGACGGCGGTAACGATTGCCGGTGTGGAGCTTAAAAATCCCGTTATGACCGCATCCGGGACCTTTGGCTCAGGCGAAGAGTATTCCGCGCTGGTGGATTTAAACCGGCTGGGCGCGGTGGTGACAAAGGGCGTGGCCAATGAACCGTGGCCGGGCAATCCCACGCCGCGCATTGCGGAGGTCTACGGCGGCATGCTCAATGCTATTGGCCTGCAGAATCCCGGCTTTGACCTGTTTTCCAGGCGGGATATCCCGTTCCTGAAACAGTTTGACACCAAAATTATTGTCAATGTGTGTGGAAAGAGCGTCTCCGACTATGTGGACGTGGTGGAAAAGCTGTCCGCGCAGCCGGTTGATCTGATGGAAATCAATATTTCCTGCCCCAATGTGAAGGAAGGCGGCATTGCCTTCGGCCAGGACCCAAAGGCGGTGGAGGCCATCACCAGGGAGGTGAAGCGCCATGCGCGCCAGCCGGTGATCATGAAGCTGAGCCCCAATGTGACGGATATCACCGAGATGGCCCGGGCGGCTGAGGCCGGGGGCGCGGACGCGCTGTCGCTGATTAATACCCTGACCGGCATGAAGATCGATATCCATAAAAGAACCTTTGCGCTGGCAAACCGGACCGGAGGCTTATCAGGCCCGGCGGTGAAGCCGATCGCGGTGCGCATGGTGTATGAGACAGCGCATGCCGTATCGCTTCCGATCATCGGCATGGGCGGCATCATGACAGCCGACGACGCGATTGAGTTTTTGCTGGCAGGGGCCACGGCGGTGGCTGTGGGCACGGCGAATTTCCGCAACCCTGACGCGGCTGTGGAGATCGCGAACGGGATTGCGGCGTACATGGAGCGGTATGGGACAGAGGACATCCGGGAGCTGATTGGGGCTGTAGGGTGAGGAAGAAAAGAGGTAAGACGGATGGACGCGATGCCTGTACAGGATATGAGCAATACGTTTATCGAGCATTCATTTGTAATCAATAATTTTGTGGTTATGATTGGGCGGCAGCTTACAGATTCCTTATGCCGTGTTCTCGGAGACGGTGTTCAGTATCAATGGAGCGAAAACGGGAATAAGATTGTGATACCGGACGTTTCAATCAACTGTAATACCAGAGACAGAAAAAATGTGTCGCTGACCGGAATTCCGCGGATGGTCATGGAAGTGATCTCCGACTCGGCAGAAAGCTATGACCGCGGTGAAAAAATGAATATTTATCAGCGTGTCGGCGTGTCTGAATACTGGCTGGCGGACTGGAGAAAAAGACAGGTAGAAATCTATTTAAACGATGGCCGTGAAGACGGGACGACGTATTTCTATTTATATAAAACAGTCCGTGAAGAAAATAAAGAAGATTTACAGCTCGTGATGTTCCCGCATCTGAAGACGGATTTTGATACGTTGTTTATGATTTAGGCGTATAGAAATGCGCGGGCGGCGGGCCTGTATAAAGCGGCGGGGTAGATCTGTTACAAATTTATGCCCGCCGTTTGCCTTTTTGATTCCCGCGGGCAACGAGCCAAGTGGGCATGCCTGCATGCACATTTGGTGGCTGCCGCGAGGGTCAAATACCCTGCTGCTCTGCAGCGCTGCAAGTTTGACGCCCGTTGCTTGCAGCAGGGTTGTTGACTTGTTGCAAATCAGCAAATCGGTCAAGCGTTATAGAGATTCATTCTTAATTTGGCATTTCCTGTGCAATCCTTTCTCCGCCTTTAATTTTGCCGCTGTTTATTTGGGGGAATTACAGCGGATTTGCGAAAAAGTGAAAGCCATTAATGGGTAACCGGGGGTATCTGAACCGTTACATTAACGGCGATCGGCATTGAAAAGATAAACGGAAACAGGTTGAATATAGACAGGAAATATGTTAAAATGAAAAAGCTATTTGATAGGTTCCTTCCCTGATTTTTATTATAAAAAAGATGGAAAATGGCAAGTATCCGTTGAAAATGGCATAAAAGCGTTATACAGACAGTGCAGGCGGGCATTTTCCGGGACAGGAGGCGGCCTGCGGACAGGGAGGTTTTGGATTCGATGGAGCAGTATAAGAAAGAATTTATAGAGTTTATGGTGCAGAGCGGCGTTTTGAAATTCGGAGACTTTACGCTAAAGAGCGGCAGGAAGTCCCCGTTTTTTATGAATGCGGGCGCGTATGTCACAGGCGCGCAGCTCCGCAGGCTGGGGGAATACTATGCAAAGGCCATCCACGACAATTTCGGCCTGGAGTTTGATGTCCTGTTTGGGCCGGCTTATAAGGGGATCCCGCTGGCTGTGGCCACGGCGATGGCGATAAGCGAGCTGTACGGAAAGGATGTCCGCTACTGCGCAAACCGCAAGGAGGAGAAGGATCACGGCGACGCGGGGATTCTCCTTGGAAGTAAACTTAAGGACGGGGATCGCGTGGTGATGATTGAGGATGTGACCACGTCCGGGAAATCGATTGAGGAGACGTATCCGATCATCCGGGCGCAGGCCGATGTGGAGATCAAAGGCCTGATCGTTTCCTTAAACCGCATGGAGCGGGGCAAGGGGGAAAAGAGCGCGCTGGAGGAGATAGAGGAGCTCTACGGCTTTAAGGCGGCGGCAATCGTGTCCATGAAGGATGTGGTGGAGCGTCTGTATAATCAGGAATGCCGCGGGGAGATTGTGATTGATGACGCCATCAAGTCCGCGATTGACGCGTATTATGCGCAGTATGGTGCGGATCAGGGGGCGGGAGAGGGGAACGTCCATGGAACAGGTGTATAAGACGATGCGCGCGGCCGGGGTGATTAACATTGTGATCGGAAGCGTTCTGATCACAGTGGGACTTGCCGCCGGCGTGCTGGCGATTGTCAGCGGTTCCTTTCTTTTGAAAAGGAAGGCAAAGATTACCTTTTAGATGAGACGGCGGCTACAGGGACGCTGCATGTACGATACGATATCTGACCGGGAAGAATGCTGCAGGGAACTGCAGTATTCTTTTTGCACAGGGGCAGGCCGGGGAAGAGAGCTTCTCTGCCCGGCTGCGGGATCATTCGGAAACGGAAAGGATGGAACATGTTTCGCTAAAAGATTGGGTAATGATGAGAAAAAGGACAAGGTTTCGCCGGATGGTTTACTGGCTTCTTTTTATCGGCTATCTGGCGGTTATCACATATTTTATGTTTTTTTCGGACGGATTTGGGCGGACGGATCAGACGGATTACGCCTATAATCTCGTTCTTTTCAGGGAGATAACGAGGTTTTACAAGTATCGCGAGCTGCTGGGCATGAAGGCGTTTTTGATGAATACAGTGGGAAATGTGGTCTGCTTTATGCCTTTTGGCTTTATTCTGCCCCTCATCAGCCGGCGGTGCGGGAGATGGCACACGGTGATTGTCCTAAGCTTTCTCTTTACGCTGGGGATTGAGACAGTGCAGCTTGTGTTTAAGGTGGGCAGCTTTGATGTGGACGATATGTTTTTGAATACGATTGGAGGAATCGCGGGGTATCTTTGTCTGATGCTCTGCAGGGGAATCAGGAGGCTTATGGATGGCGCGTCAAAAAGATAACCAGAGTGAGGAGAGGCCGTTTTCTTATATCAAAAAGCCGCTGGCGGCGCTGGGCTACCCGTGCCTGGGGCTGACACTGTCTGCCCTCTTTCTCGGCGGCGCGGGGATGGCCCTCAGTGTGAGAAATCAGGGAAATACCCCCATGCCGGCGCTGGCCATGTGCTTTTGCAGCCTGCTTTTGTCAGTGTCTGCGCTGCTGTATGGGAGGAAAGCGTTAAAAGAAGAGGAGAAGAATTATATTCTGGCGCGGATTGGCATGATTGTCTCCGGACTGCTGCTGATCTGGTGGCTGGTGATGATTCTGCTCGGAGTGAAGAGGTGACGGATATGGAGTTTGATGGCGAAGCAGGAAGAGAGAAGGACGGCGGCGAGGCCGTTTTGATCGGCGCGGACGCGGTGAGGGAGCGCCATGAGCTGGCGCTTGGGCGGATCCGCCGGATGGAGGAAGAGAAGACGGCGCGTAAGCCGTGGAGAGCGTATTTTGAGCGGACGGCGCAGTTTATCCTGCTCGTGGAGCGGGTGTATGGGATGCAGGAGGCGGGGCGGCTTGACAGCCTTTCCCTAAAGGAGTGGGAGGCATTAAATCATGCGCTTTACGCGGATATCCTGCCGTCCGCGTATGAGGACAGTTTTGCCAATCCTTCCTGCGCGGTCAGGGAGCTGGGGGAGGATATCGGCGCATGGCTTTCCTTTCTGTACGCCGAGATCCGCAGCATGATTGTTTTTGCCTTTGAGGGGCGTCTGACGGATATGACGATCCTTGAGGAGGTGTTCATCGAGGTCTATAACCGGTTCGAGGAGGACGAGCCGGATTTTGGCGCGGTGAAGGAAGCGCTCTATTATTTTGTGAGTGATTACTGCGATATGACGCTGACGTACCGCGTCCGCGAGACGCTGGATCCGTCGCTTGACTTTGCCCTGTCCATTATCATGGACAGCGATTTGACGGATCTGCGGTATTTATACCGCTTTGGCGAGTATATTTCCGGGACGGAGCGCTCAGTGGCGGCGTTTTTGAACGGACTTCCGGAGGAGACGATCCGGCGGATGGCGGATACATTTACCGAAGGGTATAAAAAGGGCTTTGAGGTCTCGGGGCGTGATTATAAGCGTAAAAAAACCGTCCAGATCCGCTACCATATCGGCTTTGAGCGCATGATCCGCGCGGCGGTGGAAAATTTCCGCGCCATGGGCCTTGAGCCGGTGATCTGCCGCGCGGCGGTGGGGACCATGAACCGGGCGGCCTTTAGGGTGAACGGGTATTATGCGGGGCCGGCGAACCGCCAGTATGAGTATGATCACCGCTATGATCAGGCGGTCTATTTTGACAAGGCGTTCCGGGAGCGGAAGCTGTCGGTCCTGCAGGTCGCCTATGAGCAGTATAAGGAGCTGGCGGCCGGATATGCGGGCCCGGCTGTGGTGGAGACCTTCGGCGGGGAAGGCTTTGCGCCTCAGAATAAGAGAGAGGCGTTTTCCTTAAGCGAGAAGCAGGAAAAGCGGGTGATCTCCTATGCCAGTGAGGCGTCGCGGATTGTGGATGCCTATATCCCGGGCAGTGAGACGAGTTTTACGATCATCGCGTTTCCGCTGCCGGAGATCGGGCCGTCGTTTGAGGAGATTTTCGGGGAGACGATCCGCATCAATACCCTGGACTATGAGCTGTACCGCGGGATCCAGCAGGTGCTGATCGACGCGCTTGACCGGGCGGAGTATGTATATGTCACCGGGCGGGGGGAGAACCGGACGGAGCTTACGGTGAAGCTGCATCCCTTACGGGATCCGGCAAAGGAGACGAATTTTGAGAATTGCGTGGCGGATGTGAATATTCCGGTGGGAGAGGTCTTTACCTCCCCCATGCTTAAGGGAACCGAAGGGCTTTTGCACGTGGGAAGCGTGTATATCGGCGATTTTCAGTTCCGCGATCTGGAGATTGTGTTTAAGGACGGGAAAACGGCGTCCTATACGTGCAGGAATTTTGAGGACCCGGGAGAGTGCCGCGCGCTGGTGAAGCAGGTGATTTTGAAAAACCATGACTCGCTTCCCATGGGGGAATTTGCCATTGGGACCAATACGACGGCCTATGAGACGGCGGTGCGGTACGGGATTTTAGATAAATTCCCGATCCTGATAGCGGAAAAGATGGGCCCCCACTTTGCGGTGGGCGATACGTGCTACAGCCGCATGGAGGACTGCCCGATGTATAACCCGGACGGCAAGGAGATGACGGCCAGGGACAATGAGGTTTCGGCCCTCAGGAAGGAAAGGCCAAAGGAGGCGTATTTTAACTGCCATACGGATATCACGATCCCCTATTCGGAGCTTGACCGCATCGAGGCAGTGGGGCCGGACGGGACGCGGACAGCCATCATCGCAGGGGGGCGCTTCGCGCTGCCCGGGACAGAGGCGCTCAACGAGGCGCTGGAACGCTCATTAAAATCATAAGAGCCGGATCCGGCGCATAAGGTTTTCTTAAAGAAGCTGTTTGGAGAGACATATGGGAGAAGCAGCTAAAAGGCCCGGACAGAAGCGACATGAATGGAAAACAGGATACAGACGAATCGGACAAAACGCCGCCGCCCTTCTGGCCGGCCTGCTCCTGGCTCTGCCGGGCGCGGGCTCGCTCCAGGGGGCGGCGGTCTGTTATGCGCAGGAAGGCGGAGAAACCGCGGCAGAAGCCGCCGGGGACGCGCAGGAATTAAAGCTCTACGCGCAGTCGGCTGTGCTGATGGACGCGGATACGGGGCGGGTGCTGTACGGCAAGGAGGCGGATGTCAGACGGCCCATGGCCAGCACCACGAAGATCATGACCTGTATTCTGGCGCTGGAGGAGGGGAATGAGGAGGACTGGGTTTCGGTCAGCTCCTACGCGGCTTCCATGCCGGATGTGCAGCTCAATATCCGGGAGGGGGAGGAGTACCGGCTGGGAGATCTTTTGTATTCCCTGATGCTGGAATCGCACAATGACACGGCCGTGGCCGTGGCGGAGCACATCGGCGGAAGCGTGGAGGGATTCGCGGCCATGATGAACCAGAAGGCCAGGGATATCGGCTGCGCGGATACTTGCTTTGTGACGCCCAACGGGCTGGACGGGACGAGGAAGGAGGACGGGGAGGCCCACTCCACCACAGCCGCGGATCTGGCGCGGATCATGCGCTACTGTGTGGAGCTCTCGCCAAAAAGGGAGGCGTTTCTTTCGATCACGAGAACCGCTTCCCGGACGATCCAGGATAAGGAGGGGAAGCGGTCGTTTTATCTGGCAAACCACAATGCGCTCTTAAATATGATGCCCGAAGCGCTGTCCGGCAAGACGGGCTTCACCGGAGGGGCGGGGTACTGTTATATTTCGGCCCTCAAAAAGGACGGAAGGCGCTTTATTGTGGCGCTTCTCGGCTGCGGCTGGCCGCCGCACAAGACGTATAAATGGGAGGATATGAAAAAGCTTTGCCGCTATGCGTTTGAGACGTACGATTACTATGAAGTGTTTGACCGGGATAAAACATTTCCGCCGCTTCAGGTGACTGACGGCAGGCAGAAGACAGCCCCCTTGTCCTTTAATTTAAGAGCGGAGCAGGAGACGCTTAAGCTGCTTTTAAAGGAGGGGGAACAGCCGGATATCCGCTACGAGTATGCAAAAGAAAAGAAGGCCCCCGTGGAGGCCGGGAGCGTGGTCGGGAGCGCTTCTTACTATATGGACGGGGAGCGGATCGCAAGCTTTCCGATCTATGTGACAGAGAGCGTGGAAGCGGCGGACTATCTGTGGCGCCTTGGGCAGATCGCCGGGCGCTTCTTTCTGCTGCGCCGTGAGTAAGGGAATGCGGGTATGGCGGGGAAAGGCGGCGGATGCGCCCGGAGAAATATACCGTGGGCGGCTGGCCTGTCTGCCGCGGCAGTTCCGTTACATATTGGCAAGCATTTCCGTCTGCCCGCGCAGCTCGGTCACGATCTGCTGGTTGATGTCCATCCGCCCTGTGATGTCCTCCATGTCGGCCGCCAGGCTGCGGGCGCTGTCAGCGACGCCTGTGACGCCGGCGGCGCTGTCATCCATGGATTTTGTGATGGTTCCGATGGAATCCGTGATTTCCTCCATCGAGCTGCGGAGGCTAAAGGCCCTGCCGTTGAACTCCTCCATGGCTTTTTCAATGTAGGCGGCGTCCTCGTGGTACTGCTTTCCGGAGCGGACAAATTCTTCAAATTCTGTTAAGACCGAGTCATTTAAGTAATCTACCAGATCCTGGGCGTGCCCTGAGAGGCTGTGTACAACGCCTGTCACCGTCTCATTGATGGACTGGATGTGGCCCGCTGTGTCGGCGCAGGAGCGGGAAAGGCGGCGGATCTCATTTACAATGACGGAAAAGCTTTCTCCGGCGTGGCCGGCGTGCGCGGCTTCCACAGAGGCGTTTAAGGCGATCAAGTTGGTGGAAGAGGAGATCCCCATGATATCCGTGGTGAGGATCTGGATCTGATCCACGCTTTTGCTCTGCTCGATTGCCTCGCTGAGGACGGAGAGAATCTCCGACGCCTTGGCGCTGATGACCTCCATCGTCGTCTGTGCGGATCGCTGCATTTCATCTGCGCGCGTGCGCATGGCAATGGAATATTCCATAAGAGCCGCGCATGTCTCGGCCATGTCATTGACATCGCCGCGGACGCGCTCCGCGCTGCCGTTGATCGAGGAGGCGCTGCCGGCCACCTCCTGTATGGCGGCTGAGAGATTGCCCGCGAGCTGGGAGAGCTCCCCGGTGCTCTCATTGGAAGTGCGGGTGCGGTCAAGCACCTCGCCCACCACGCCGTCAATGCGTTCGGAGCTGCCGTGAAGCGACCGGATCGCCCCCCGGATCGGCGCGACCACATAGCGGGCGATGATCCGCAGGGCGGCCAGTATCAGAAGGATCCCGGTCACAATGGAGAGGGCGCTGATGATGAGGGAGGTGATGTAAACGGCCATAAGCCTCGTCCTGGCATTGGCTGCGCGGGAGGTAATGGATTCGTACAGATCGTCGATATTGCGCTCAATGGCCTCGGCAAAACGGGCGACATCCCCGTTGGCGAGCGCGTAGGCATCCTGGGTCTTGCTGTCCGCGCTGGCGCACACGAGGCGGATCAGGGAATCCTTAAAGGAGTCATAATTTTCCAGAAGCTCCTGGTAGGAGGCGGTCCGTATGACGTATGTCTCATACTCGGCCATCTGGATGTCCAGCCCGCGTTCTTCCTCCTTGATCTGCCCTACGACCTTAATCATCGTGGAGTAATCGGTGGCGACGATGTGGGACAGGGCCAGTTTGTGGATATTCATGACAGACTGGTGGATGCCTGCCAGCATGGCCTCGCCGACCATGTAGTTGTCCACGATATTGGCAGCATTTGCATTTACATTGTGAATGCTGAAAATGGACAGGATATTGGAAATCAGCGCCACAATCCCCAGGAGTACGACGGGGAGTATGAGGCGCTTCTGGATGCTGAGTTTGTGTTTCATGTCAGTCCCCCCTACCTTGCTGTGACGCCTTCGACCATCTTATCGAGCTGATTTTGCAGATCCGTGCCGTCGGGATTGCCGGCGGCCATGTTCTGCGCAAAGACTGTGACAGGCTCCCAGAAGTTTCCGCCGACCCTCTGAGGGCTCGAATATTCGGACTGCGCAAGAAGCGCGGCGATGGCCGGGGCGTCCTGGACCTCGCGGGAGGCGGCCGCGTTTTTGTTGGCCGGCCCCTGCCCGCGCAGTTCAAAGCGGAGCTTCTGGTTCTGTTCGCTGGTGATGTATTCAGCCAGCTTTGCCGCCCAGTCTCCGTGTTCGGAATAGGCGTTGACGCCGATCAGCTTGCAGCCGGAGAAGGATGCCATCTGGATCGGACGTCCGCCGCAGGTATAGGCAGGAAGTTTGGAGGCGCCCAGGGCGTCGCCCCATTCTTCCTGTAATGCGACGGCGTTCCACACGCCGCTGACGCCTGCGATGACAGAGCCGTCCTTTACGCCTTCCAGGAATTCCGTGTCGGTGCGGCTTTCAAAGCCCGGGCTCTCTGCGATATCGAGCATGGCCTGCGCTACGTCCGCGCCGCGGATCGCTCCCTCCTGGCTGTTCCATGTGCAGTAGTTCGTGATCCCGTCCGCGCTTAAGCCGACTTCCATGCCGGTATTTCCAAAAAAAGCGTACACATACCAGGCAGAGGACCAGTCCATGCAGAACGTCCGGTCCTGTGCGGCGGCGATTTCCAGAATGCGGTCAAGCGTCTGGACATCGGACTGCGTGAAATAGTCTTTATTATAATAGAGAAAATAGCCGTTATCCGCGGTCAGGGGCCAGGCGTAGAGCACGCCGTCCACGGAGGCGGCTTCCACGGCGCTGGGCAGTCCCGCGCTCTGTATGGCCTCCGGCTCCGGGACAGGCTCAAGCACTCCGGCCGCCGCCAGGGCGCTTATCTGATCGTCGGCAAAGGTAAAGACATCGGCCCCGTCCTTAGGCCCGGCGAGTAATACGTCTTTGCACTGGGATTCCCCCTGCGGCGCAAAGGTGATGCGCAGCTTAGCCTCTCCCTGGTGGGCGGCGGTAAAATCGCGGATGATCTGGCTTAAGAGCGCCTCGTCCTCCTCTGAGCCCCAGACCGTGAGCTCTACGGGCGCGCTCTCCACGGCAGCGTCCTGCAAATCAGGATCAGGGCGGCCTTTGCCGCACCCGGCGAGGGAGGCGGCGCAAAAAGCGGCTGTGAGTAATGCAATCGTGTTCTTGTTCATAGCAGTTTCGTTCCATTTCCTGTAATAGTGAATGGGCTGCCCCGCATATCCGGCATGCGGCAAAGCGCTGCAAAAAAGCGCAGCGGGCGCCGGAGCATGTTTTATATACGCCGGGACAGCCCGTATTCTATAATAACATGTTCTGAAATGGAAGTATATATATTTTTCTGTAAAAATTGGCCTTTATTTTATGGCTGGATTTTGATATAACTATATAAGGTAAAAAACCGGAGGATAGAAAACGAAAGGAAAGAGAAAAATGAAAACATCACTGAGCAGAGAACAGGCGCTGACGCTTTTGAAAACGTATAATAAGGAACCGTTCCACATCCGTCACGGCCTGACGGTGGAGGGTGTGATGCGCTGGTATGCGCGCGAGCTGGGCTACGGGGAGGAGGAGGCGTTCTGGGGAATTGTGGGCCTTCTTCATGATATTGACTTTGAGCTTTACCCGGATGAACACTGCTTAAAAGCTCCCGAGCTTTTGAGAGAGGGCGGCGCGGAGGAGGAGGTGATCCACGGCGTGATCAGCCACGGATACGGCCGCCGCGTGAAGACAGCCCCGGAGCATGAGATGGAAAAGGTGCTCTACGCCGTGGACGAGCTGACCGGGCTTATCTGGGCGGCTGCGAAGATGCGGCCCTCGAAGAGCGCAAAGGACATGGAGGCATCCAGCTTAAAGAAGAAATTTAAGGACAAAAAATTTGCGGCCGGCTGCTCCAGGGATGTTATCAAAGAGGGCGCGGACATGCTTTCCTGGGATTTGAACCGGCTGTTTGAGCAGACGATCCTGGCCATGCGCTCCTGTGAGGATGCGGTAAATGAGGCCATGGCGGCAGAAGGGGAGGGGGTATAGAGGATTGAAGCTTTTGACCTTTGCGATCCCCTGCTACAATTCCGCCGCGTATATGAGAAATTGCATTGAGTCCCTGCTCCCGGGCGGGGACGAGGTGGAAATCCTGATCGTGGACGACGGCTCCGCGAAGGATGAGACGCCGCAGATTGCCGATGAATACGAGGCGCGCTATCCCGGTATCTGCCGCGCCATCCATCAGGAAAACGGCGGCCACGGCGAGGCGGTGAACACAGGGCTTTCCCATGCCTCGGGCCTCTATTTTAAGGTCGTGGACAGCGATGACTGGGTGAACGGGGAGGCTTACGAGAGAGTCCTTGCGGCTTTGCGGGAATTTGCGGCCATGGAGAGCAGCCCGGATATGATGGTGACGAACTTTGTGTATGAGAAGCAGGGCGCCAGGCGTAAGAAGGTGATGAGCTACAAAAGCGCTATCCCCAGGGAAGAGATCACGGACTGGAGCGGGGTGAAGATGTTCATACTGGGCCAGTATATCCTGATGCATTCCGTGATTTACCGCACAGGGCTTCTGAGGGAGTGCGGGCTTAAGCTGCCGGAGCACACGTTTTATGTGGACAATATCTTTGTCTACCAGCCGCTCCCGTATGTGAAATCCATGTACTACCTGGATGTGAATTTTTACCGGTATTTCATCGGCCGCGACGATCAGTCTGTCAATGAGAAGGTGATGATCGGCCGCCTGGATCAGCAGATCCGGGTGACAAAGCTGATGCTTGGCTGCTGCGATGTGATGAAGCTTGCGGACCGGAAGCTGAAGCGCTATATGATCCGCTATCTGGAGATCATGATGACCGTCTCCTCGATTCTGGCCATCCGCTCCGGGACGGAGGAGGATCTGGGTAAAAAACGGGAGCTGTGGCAGTATTTAAAGCAGAGTAATTTCCCGCTGTATTTGCGGCTGCGGTGGGGATTCCTGGGACAGGGCGTAAACCTGCCGGGAAAGGGCGGGCGGAAGGTATCGATCGCCTGTTATAAGATTACGCAGAAGTTTTATGGGTTTAATTAAGCGTGGGGAGGGCGTGAAGGGGCCGCCAGAGGGCGCTTTTGTATCCAACGGAACCCCGCTTCCGCTCGGAGAAAAGCGCAGCGGTACTAAGCTCGAAAAGACCTCGCTAAGTACCGGCGGTTTTCTACGGGTTCCTTATGGATACAAAAGCGCCCTCTGGCTACGTTATTGGCTGGCTTAGAATTGGCGCGGAGTTTTGATATGAAATCCTGATACTTGTAGAATCTGACACTGTGTGCTTTTTCAGGAATTTTGTTCAGTTTATGAATGGAGCGCATACAGAAATAAAACAGAGAGCGCGGATGATGTCCGGATGCTCTCTGTTTTATTCCCGCGAGCAGCGAGCCAAGTGGGCATGCTTGCATGCACATTTAGCGGATGAACTCGGGCCGCGTTTTTTCTCTGCCCTGGGCGCATCCTGCATAGGCCAGCGGGTAGATGGAGGCGCTTAGGAGGGCGGAGGCCACGCCGTCTATGACGGAGTGCTGCTTTAAAAAGACAGTGGCCAGGCAGATGGAAACCATCAGGACAAAGGACGCGGTCCGTATTAAGCGGCGGGAGCGGAGCTGTTCGCTTTTCATGATGGCAATGTGTGTTCCGATGGAATTGTATACATGTACGCTGGGAAATACGTTGGTACAGGTGTCGGTCTGGTACAGGATCGATACAATTCTGGAACAGAGGTTTTTATCCGGATCCACGACGGGGCGGAAATCTGTCCCGTTGGGGAACAGGGTGCAGATCAACAGGCTCAGGGTCATCCCCGTAAAGAGAAAGATGCAGAGCCGGTAATAGTCCTCGCGGTTTGTGAAAAAGAAATACGTGATGGCGCCCGCCACGTACACGAACCACAGGAGATAAGGGATAATAAAATATTCGTTAAACGGGATCCGATCGTCGAGGGAGGAGTGGATCACATGGTAATGGCTGGTGACGGTTTGCTCCAGACGGATGAACCATGGCAGATAGATAAAGCCATAGCTTAAGATCCAGAGGTGGCCGTATTTTTTCAGGAAGCGTTTCATGGCAGGTACCTCGTCGTTAATTTCATATTTATTAACAGTTTTTTAACAGTTTTTGATTTTGAGTGATTATAGCATACCGGGGGAAGGAGTTCAAGGGGGTTTAGAAAAGGTTAAGAAAATTGAAGGAATCGTGTTACTGTTTAAATTCGTGAGAGGGCTACGTTATCGAAAGGCCGCAGATTTCTGTCTGTATATCTGCAATGGATGGATTATAAGAAAATATATTTTGAGGTCATGAGATAATGACATGTCATTAAGGTCAAAATATCTATTGATATAATTTTTGAAATAAGATTATATAAAAAAATTTAAAGATATTAAGACTTATAACATATTAATTTGTAATATTAGAAGTATTGTAATAATTTCAACATCATACTCCTGATCCTACGCTTGCCGGTAACGTAGCCAGAGGCAGCTTCTATATCCATAAAGAACCCGTAGAAAACCGCCGGCGCTTAGCGAGGTCTTTTCGAGCTTAGCGTCCGCTGCGCTTTTCTCCGGGCGGAAGCGGGGTTCTGTTGGATATAGAAGCTGCCTCTGGCGGCCCTTTTCACGAATCCTTAAATTGAAATAAGGCCATCACCCTTTCTCAGACTGCACCTCTTTCACAATCACCGGAATCTGCGACATCATATTATCAATATCTTCAAACATACAGCTCTTCGTGGTCCCAAGCTTCTTCGCATGCTCGATATGCGTTACCACCTCCTGATAGCGCTTCTGGATGCTGTGGAAGAACTGGTAAATAAGCTGCAGCGCCTGGTTGGAGTCATTGATCACGCCGGAGATCTCATCCTGTACGGAGGACGCCCCGTCCGCGGCGGCAGTGATTTTTTGGAAGGATTCGTACGTGCTGTTTACGGTGTTCAGGCTGTGCCCCAGCGCCTCCTGGGAGGACTGGATGCTGCCGCTTAGCTGGCTGGCGCCGGACTGGACGTTATGGATGC
The DNA here is from genome assembly GCF_943193115.1 of Otoolea muris. Lineage (NCBI taxonomy): Bacteria > Bacillati > Bacillota > Clostridia > Lachnospirales > Lachnospiraceae > Otoolea > Otoolea muris. The sequence continues at coordinate 51,974 of NZ_CALPCY010000025.1, read as the reverse complement.
CGACATCCACTTCGCTGGTCAGATCCTTGATCTGTTCGGCCAGCTCCCGGACCTTTACGGCAACGACCGCAAAGCCCTTTCCCTCCTGGCCGGCCCTGGCGGCCTCGATGGAGGCGTTGATGGCGAGGATATTTGTCTGATCCGCAATGGAGACGATCCGGCCCATGCACTGCTGGATATCCTTAACCGCGGACTGGAGCTGCTCAAATGTGTGCTCCATTTCGCTGTAGGATTTTTCCACATCCATGGAGGTGGATTTGAGCTCCGCCACCTTATCCTGGGCCTCAGATACGGAGTCGGAGATGGCTTTCCTCACGTCCGCAAAACGGCCGGCCGCCTCGTTGATATTGGAAAAGGACTGCCCCAGATCCTGAAGGTGCGTCTGGAATTCATCCGCCTCATTTAAGACGCCGGAGAAGGAGGTTCCGACGCTGTTCAGCGCCCGCAAAGATTCCACCTCTTTTTCAATGAGTTCCCTTTTATAATCGTTCAGACTGTCAATCACGTGCAGTACCGGATAGAGGCTGTTGCCGCTGTGCTGCGTCTGTTTCGGCTTCTTTTTGCCTTTCTTTAGAAAAAACATTCATCTCCCCCTCTTTATTCAAATACCACGCAGGTCATGGACTGATTGACAAAGCGATTGTTGTAGTGCTCCCCATAGCCGACCAGGCCGGCGTGGCTGCCCAGGGCCGACATCTTCCTTAAGTATTCCTGCATATAGTTGTGTTCCGTAAACAGCTTATACCGGAACAGGCAGTTCACGGAAAACACGGCGGAACGGGTGGGGAAATCGCGGCTGATCTGGCGGATGGTTTCCTCGGTGATGGCTTTAAAATCGCCGAGCTCCAAAAGGAGCAGGACATCGGAATCATTGACCTGGCGAAAACAGGCCAGGGCGTTTCCGTTTACTTCTTTGATGGAAATAATGCAGGTATCATCCCCGTTGATCTTCCCGAACGGATTTTTAAAGGTCTGCGTCAGAATCTGCTGATCCGTGACATGCAGGATGCTCTCGTAAACCTGCTTGGCCGGCTTGCCGTTCAGCGAGCCGAGTATGTAATTGGCGCGGTCTGTGTGGGAGGCGATAAAACGGTAATCCCCCAGTGGATGATAAATGTTTTCTTTGTATGTTTTGACCCGCCCGCGGAGATTTCGCACGATCGCATAGGCAACGGCATCGTGATAGACAACGCCATTGGCGGATACCAGGCCCGCGTCGCCGGTTCCCCCGACCAGCGAGATCTTCCTGGGCCCCAGGACCGAATAAATGGTGCTCAGCACGCAGGCGTCGTTCCCGCTGCAGAGATCAATACACACCGTATCGCGCTCTGTGCCGCCGGCCTTTGCAAGGTCGCGCTCCAGGCGTTCGATATATTTAACCGGTACGGTAGAAACCTCCTCAAGGACATTGGCCGCCGCGGCGACTCCATCCAAAAACGCGACGACGCCGACTCCATTTTCCACAATCCTGTCGTCATAACTCATACCGATACAGCCGATGCTGGGAATACCGGGATAGAGCGCCTCCAGATTTTTGACATGGGCTTCAAACTGGGCATGATTGGATAAAAGCATAATAAACTGAGGCCGATCCAGCCCGCGAACTGCTTCCGCCAGATTTCCGCTCTGACTCATGCCAAAAAATTGTCTCATGCAATAGCTCCCCTTCCATATTTTTTTTATTTTTGAAATATTCCTGAAATATAGGTAATTATACGATATAAGAGGGGGGAGAGTCAACGGTTATTGTGCAAACATTGGCTAAAATTTGCAAAGGCGGCGACCGTTCAGGGTTATCAGACCGGTTATCATAGATGCAGCGCTTCACGGCGAAACGGCGCTCCCGCCCGGATAAAAGCGGAACGGCTGTGAAAAGGTTCTTGAGCTTCCCACATCTGTATGCTATCATGGAAGCCGTGAATGAACGATTTATCAAACACGCTCTAAAAAGGAGGCGCTGATTGTGAAGCTGACAATGCTTGGAACAGGGAATGCGATGGTGACGAGATGCTATAATACCTGCTTTGTCATAAGCGGGGAGGAAGGGCATTTTCTGGTGGACGGGGGCGGAGGGAATTTGCTGCTCCGCCAGTTGGAGGATGCGGCGGTTGACTGGAAAAATATACGCGATATTTTTGTCACGCACCGCCATATGGATCATGTGCTGGGAATTTTGTGGCTGCTTCGCAAGATATGCCAGTCCATGGCGGGCGGGAACATGAGCGGAGCGGTCAGAGTTTACGCGCATGAGGAGCTGATTGGCATGATCCGCGAGATGGCGCATATGCTGCTGCAGAAAAAACAGGCGGCGCACATACGGGCCGCCGGGCGCGGCGCGGCTGCGGATCCGGAGGAGGAGAAGGGGATTGTTCTGATTCCCGTCTCGGATCAGGAGGAGCGGCGCATTCTGGGCCGCCGGGTGGTGTTTTTCGATATCCATTCGGAGAAAGCAAAACAGTTTGGGTTTACCATGTATCTCGAGGGGGAGGAAAAGCTGACGTGCTGCGGGGACGAGCCGTACAATGAGAGCGAATATGCGTTTGCAAATGGCAGCAGGTGGCTGCTGCACGAGGCGTTTTGTCTCCACTCACAGGCGGAACAGTTTCATCCGTATGAAAAGCATCACTCAACCGTAAAGGACGCCTGTCAGACGGCGGGGCGGCTGCATGTGAAAAATCTGGTGCTGTACCACACAGAGGATACGCGCCTGGCAGAGCGCAAGGCGCTGTATACTAAGGAAGCGGCGGAGTATTTTAGCGGAAACATATATGTGCCGGATGACCTGGAAGAGATTGACCTTTCATGACCGGAGGAATGGGACGGAAGATGGAACCTTACTATTATAATCATATGAGCAAACAGGAGCGGGCGGCGTATTACGCCATGAAGGAGGGGCTTACATCCCTTGCCCCGTCCTTTCGCGCGCCGGGGCTAAAAGTGAGGGAGCTGTCGGACATTTTTTTTAAGCTCCGCCTGGACTGTCCGGAGATCTTTTACGGAGTGGGCTTTCGCTGCCGCTCGTATCCGGATTCCCCGTCCGTGGAGATCCTGCCGGAGTACCTGTTTGAAAAAACGAAGATCCTGACGCACAAAAAAGCCATGGAGGCCAGGCTGTCAAAGCTTGCGCGCCCCATGGCGGGAAAGGATGAGAAGGAAAAGGAGCTCTGGATCCATGATTTCATCTGCGCGAATGTGCGTTATGACAAGCTGAAAAAGCCCTATTCCCATGAGATCATCGGCCCGCTGGGGCAGGGGGTGGGAGTCTGCGAGGGGATCGCCAAAACCGTAAAGCTTTTGTGCGACGCCCTGGGGATCTGGTGCGTGATCGCCGTGTCGGACGCGAATGAGGAGAAGCGGATCAGATACCGCCATGCCTGGAATGTGGTAAAGCTTGGAGGAACCTGTTATCATCTGGACGCGACGTTTGACAACAGCCTGGGAAAGGGGGCGGCGATCCGCTATGATTATATGAATTTAGACGACCGCCGTTTTTTCCGGGATCACGAGCCCGCCATGTACCCGATCCCGGCGTGCGTCGATAAGGAGCACGACTATTACAGGGAGAGGAAGCTTTCCTTTACAAAAACGGACGAGGTGAAGAAGCGGATGCGGCAGGCGGCGAAGAAGAAGAAAATCCTGACATTCGCCTGGCGCGGGGGATATCTGACGCGGGAGCTTGTGAAGGAGTTTGCGGTCTTTTGCGAGGAGGCGGCCGGGGAGACAGGGGCGTTCGGGGCTTTGAGGATCAACCGGCCCCAGGCGGTGATTGAAGCGTCGTTTTCGGAAAACCCGTTCGGCCAGGCGGTGACGGTCCAGGAGGCGAATGAGGGGGAGGCCAGCGAGGCGTAATGGACAAAAACTGCCATTGTCAAAACATTATCAATTTTTCAAGATCCGCCATTGAAACTTATGGAAAAATCATGTAAAATAGATCTCTGACAGAAATGCTGCCTTAAAGCGGCAGGCCGGCCACAAAACGGAGCTTTCCACACCCGCTTTCGTCCCGTCGCCGGCAGGGAATCCTGTTTGCGGGATCCTTCGTTGAAAATATATTCATAATAAGGAGACAGATTATGAGCAAGAAACCAACAGTATTAATGATTCTTGACGGTTACGGGTTAAACAAAACATGCGAGCACAACGCGGTGTGCCAGGCGAGGACGCCTGTGATGGATCAGCTCATGAGTCAGTGCCCGTTTGTCCCGGGCAATGCGAGCGGTATGGCAGTGGGCCTTCCGGACGGGCAGATGGGCAATTCGGAGGTGGGGCATCTGAATATGGGCGCGGGGCGCATCGTATATCAGGAGCTGACGCGCATCACGAAATCGATCGAAGACGGCGATTTCTTTGCGGTTCCGGAATTTGTCCAGGCAGTGGAAAACTGCAAAAAGAACGACTCTGCCCTCCATCTGTTCGGCCTCGTGTCGGACGGCGGCGTGCACAGCCACAATACGCATATTTACGGCCTTTTGGAGCTGGCGAAGCGCAACGGCCTTAAAAAGGTGTTTGTACACTGTTTCCTGGACGGACGCGATACGCCTCCGGCATCGGGAAAGGATTTTGTGGCGGATCTGGAGGCCAAAATGCAGGAGCTCGGAGTGGGCCGCGTGGCGTCCGTGATGGGCCGCTACTACGCGATGGACCGCGACAAAAACTGGGATCGCGTGGAAAAAGCCTACAATGTCCTCACAAAGGGAAACGGGGAACGGGCGTCCGGCGCGACGGACGGCATACAGGCATCCTATGACAGAGAAGCGTACGATGAGTTTGTGGTTCCGTTTTCTGTGGAAGAGGACGGGAAGGCGATCGGCGTAATCCAGGATAAGGATTCCGTGATTTTCTATAACTTCCGTCCGGACCGCGCGCGGGAGATCACAAGGGCCTTCTGTGACGACGATTTCAAGGGCTTTGCGAGGGGAAAACGCCTGAGCCTGGTATATGTGTGTTTTACGGATTACGACGAGACCATTGGGAACAAGCTGGTGGCCTTTAAAAAGGAAGAGATTGCAAACACCTTCGGCGAATATCTGGCGGCGCATGGAAAGACGCAGGCGAGGATTGCCGAGACGGAGAAATATGCCCACGTCACGTTTTTCTTTAACGGAGGCGTAGAGGAGCCGAATCCGGGCGAGGATCGCATTCTGGTGCCGTCCCCCAAGGAGGTTCCCACGTATGACTTAAAGCCCGAGATGAGCGCGCCGCAGGTCTGCGATAAGCTGGTGGGCGCGATTGAGTCCGGCAAATATGATGTGATCATCATTAATTTTGCCAACCCGGATATGGTGGGCCATACGGGCGTGGAGGACGCGGCGGTAAAGGCCATTGAAACCGTGGACGCCTGCGTGGGCAGGGCTGTGGACGCGGTGAAGAAGATGGACGGCGTTCTCTTTATCTGCGCGGATCACGGAAACGCAGAGCTGATGGTTGACGAGACGACCGGAGAGCCGTGGACGGCGCACACCACGAATCAGGTCCCCTTCATTCTGGTGAACGCGGATCCGTCCTTTAAGCTTAGGGAAAACGGCTGTCTGGCCGACATCATTCCCACGCTGATTGAGCTGATGGGAATGGAGAAACCAAAGGAAATGACAGGGACTTCTCTGCTGGTGAAATAAAAGAACAGGCTTTGAAAACTACCGTGGAATCATTCATGCAGATAATGCAGGAATAATTTCACGGCAGTTTTGTAATCATGTATCCTGCCATTTCAGTCATGAAGGATTTTGTAAGACAGATTCTGCGTTTACATACAGAGAACATCGGCGCGGAAAACGTTATTCCCGCGGGCAACGAGCCAAGTGGGCATGCCTGCATGCACATTTGGCGACTGCCGCGAGGGTCAACAACCCCGTTGCTTGCAGCGGGGTTGTTGACTTGGATTATTTTTGAATTATTTATTGAAGGAAACGATTTATAGCGTTCCTGTAAAAATATGCAGAAAGCCAGCGATAAACGGAATAATAAAGAGGTAAGTGAAATGAAAGCAGCATTAAATGGAACCCGGTTTCCATATATGGAACCGTCAGGAAAATTCAAACGCATCGGCCGTAAGACAGGAAATGTCGTGGCTGCCATGCTGGCAGTTTCCATCACTGCGGTCGTGGCCATATGCGTGGTGATGTTCTATTCTCTGGTGACGAAATTATTTGAAACCCAGTGCGTGGACGGCACGAAATTACTGGCGTACGAGCTGAGAAGGATGTCCGAAGAAGAAGATAAGACGGAGGTGCTTGACCGATTAAAAGAGTATATGGAGATGGAGTTTACCATTTTTGAAGGCGATACCCGGGCGTATACGACTGTTGTGCAGAGCGACGGCGAGCGGGCTGTGGGCACAAAGCTGTCAGACGAGGTAGCGGCTGTCGTGATCGGGCAGGGACGTTCCCATGTGGGCAAAGCCGTGATCCTGGGAGAAGAGCATATCTGCTCCTATATGCCGGTGAAGGACAAGGACGGGAAGGTGACGGGCCTTCTCTTTGCCGGTGTTCCTTCGGCGGATACGATGAAGCGGTTTCTATTTGTAATCATCATGGCCGGAGTGGTGGCGCTGGCTGCCATCAGTATCTGCATTATGATCCTGACCGTCTACCTGAAAAAGCGGGTATCCGTCCCGCTGGGCGAGATTACCGGGGTGGCCAGGCACCTGGAGAAGGGCGATCTGGGGCTGGCCGCCGGGGAGGATATCCAGGTCAGCGCGCATTCCAACGATGAGATCGGCGAGCTGGGGAGGGCCTTTGAAGGGATTATTCACCGGCTTGGTTCTTATATCGGCGAGATCACCGAGATATTGGGGGCCATTGCCGAAGGTGATTTGACAAGCAGCGTCAGGCAGGAGTATGTGGGCGATTTTGAGTCCATCAAACGGTCATTGGACGGCATTGAGGACAGGCTGAACGGGACGATGCGCCAGATCGCGGAGAGCGCGGGCCAGGTGTCCGCCGGCTCGGAGCAATTGTCCGACAGCGCGCAGGGCCTGGCGAGGGGAGCTGCCGAGCAGGCCAGCACTGTGGAGGAACTGTCCGCCACGGTTACAGATATTTCAGAAGGGGCTAAAAAGACCGCCGCGGCGGCAGAACAGGCGGGCCGTTTTGTTAAGCAGGCAGGGGAGCAGATGGATATCAGCGTGGGATATGTCAAAGAGCTGAATGTGGCCATGGACCGGATCTCCGTTTCGTCGGAGGAGATTGGAAAGATCATTTCATCCATTGAAAATATTGCTTTCCAGACGAATATCCTGGCTCTGAACGCCGCGGTTGAGGCCGCGAGAGCCGGCTCCGCGGGCAAGGGCTTTGCCGTGGTGGCGGACGAGGTGCGCAACCTGGCCAATAAGTCTGAGGAGGCCGCCCGCGCCACCAAAGATCTGATCGACGATTCAGTAAACGCCGTCCGTGAGGGCAGCGCCGCTGTGGAGAAGGTGACCGCCGCCCTGGAGCAGACAAGCGGGACGAACAGCAGCATGACATCCATGATGGCTTCTGTGGTGGAGGCAGTGGAAAACCAGAATACCGCCATCCTGCAGGTCACAGAGGGCATCCATCAGATATCAATGGTGGTCCAGACGAATTCAGCGACCAGCGAGGAGTGCGCTGCCGCCAGCGAGGAGCTGTCCTCCCAGGCCAGCCTGCTCAAGCGGCTTTTGAGCGCGTTCCGCCTGAGGCCGTGATTCATTTCCGCGGGCAACGAGCCAAGTGGGCATGCTTGCATGCACATTTGGCGGCTGCCGCGAGGGTCAAATACCCCGCTGCTCTGCAGCGCTGCAAGTTTGACGCCCCGTTGCTTGCAGCGGGGTTGTTGACTTAGGTTACGCTTCATAGAGCTTTTCAAAAATCTGTTCCGACAGGTAATCTACATAATCAGGCTCCGGCAGATCCCGGCCTGTGACGAAGATGTCCTGAATCAGCTCCAGGCGTTTAAAGTCCATCTCAGGCCCTGAGAGATCAGGATTTTCTTCGGAAACCGCACGGTCCAGGCGTTGGGCGTCCCAGCCGCTTAAGAACCATGCAAGGAGTTCTTCGGTGCGTTCCTCTTCCTCCTTTGCCTCTTTTTGCGCGGAGCGCAGGGAGAGCCTTGTGCGGAGGGCAATCAGGAGAAAAACACCCCCCAGTCCGGCTGTAACGCCCTGAAATATCAGGCGCGCGCCGGGTGAGAACGGAAGCCGGATAAACCCGGCGAAGCAGGCGGCCGAGCAGGCTGCCGTGACGGCGCCGACCAGCGAAAAGGCAAAGCACGAGGAGAGGAGATCCTCGCATTTCTGGCGTTTGGTGACATAAGACCAGGACGGGCGGGGAGCCTCCTGGTCCCTGAGAGGTTCCTCAGGGGCCATTTCCATGGCCGCTTCATTCCGGGCGGTCATCGCTTCAAGCGCTTCCTGCGCCTCCTTAGCCAGCCTTTTTTCCCGGTCCGCCTCCCATGCCTCCCTGGATTCGGCGAGCGGCGCTCCGCAGTCGGTACACGTTGTGATTCCTTTGACAAATTCCATGTCGCATTTTGGACAATAGGGCATGTTTTACCTCCTTATGATTCTGAAAGTACCTTGAAAATGATTCACGCGTTCTGTTTTTCATAGCGCTGCCTGTGATTTGACTCATAAAATGCAGGATTATGCTACAGAACCATTATAGCAGAATTTTACGGAATGTAACAGTTCAGACAACCCTGAACGGCTGCTGCGGAAAGACAAAGTTACTGTTCACACCCTGCCGGGCTGTGCCCGGTAACACGCTTCGCGATGCACACAAACCGCAGAAATGCGGTTTGGCGCTGCTGCTCCCGGGTTTGACCCAAGGGGGCCCGCTGTCTGTGACTTTTGCTGCGCTGCACTCACAAAAAACACCTCGGATTGGCTGGTGCGTGAACAGTAACAAGACAAAGCCCCCTTTTCTCTCAAAATCGAAGTTGACTTTGCTATTAAAGTTCTATACAATAGACGAATGACCGGCCATAACCGGCCGGTTAAAGGAGAATAGAACATGGCAGATGAAAACAGAATGACAGAGCGGCAGGAGGGAACGGACCGGCGCCCGTCCCCGTCCGCAGACAGGGCGGCCGCTGAGGGCAGAGAGGCCGCCCGGCGGGGCGTGAGCCGCGGGAAGGCGGGGCGCAAAGGAGAAGAGCCCGGGAAGACGTCCGGGATAAAACCTGCCGCCGCGCCGTCTGACAGGAGTGGAAATAAAAAGGAGGCCGCTATGCCGGATACAGAGAAGAAAACAGGGGCAGTATCGCATAAAAAGCCGGCGGGAAAGAAGGCGGGGATCGCGGCGGCCTGCATCGCGGCGGCCGTCCTGGCCGGCGGCGGGGGCGCGTATGCATACATGGCCCAGCAGTATAAGGAGGCATTTTTCCCGAATACCAGCATCAACGGCCTGGATGCGTCGGGAAAGACCATGGATGAGGTAAAATCCATGATCGCCTCGGAGATCAACGGATATACGCTTACGATTGAGACAGGGGACGGGAAGACGGAGCAGATAACAGGGGAGGAGATCGGCCTTCATCCAGAATTTGACGACAGCCTTGACTGGATTCTTGAGACGCAGAATCCGTATGCCTGGCTGGATTACCAGTTAAATCCCGCCTCGTATTCGATTGACGCTATGGTGGTCTATGACGAGGAGGCCCTTGACGGGCGGATCGCCTCGCTTTCGTGCATGGATCCGTCGCAGATGCGGCCGGCGGTGGACGCTGCGATTTCCGAATATACCCCGGGACAGGGATACCGCATTATTCCGGAGGAGCCGGGCACGGAGATCGACGGGGCGGCGTTTAAGGAAGCGCTCGGGGAGGCCATAAAGGGCCTGAAAAGCAATCTTTCCCTTGCGGAGGCCGGAGTTTATAAGGAGGCCGCCGTCCGCCGGGACAACCCGGAGCTGTCAGAGCGCCTGGAAGCCCTGAACCGCTATGCCAATATGGCGATCAACTACCAGTTCGGTTCCCGCACGGAGACGCTGGACGGGGATCGGATCCACGAATGGCTGACCACGGACGGGGCGGGTAATCTATCGGTGAACGAGGAAATGGCGGCGGCCTATGTCGCGGAGCTGGCCGCTGAATATAATACGTCTAATAAGGCCAAAACCATCCGCACATCTTCCGGAGCGGATCTCACCGTAAAGGGAGGCACGTATGGCTGGCGGATCAACCAGGCAGAGGAGACGAAGCAGCTCATCGCGGACATCCTGGCCGGGGAGAGCCGGACGCGCGAACCGGTTTACAGCCAGACAGCCGCCAGCCGGGACGGGAATGATTATGGAAATACCTACGTGGAGATCAATTTGACGGCCCAGCACCTTTATATGTATAAGGATGGGAAGCTGCTGGTGGAATCGGATTTTGTGTCAGGAAATCTTGCCAGAGGATGGGGGACGCCGGCAGGAACCTACCCCCTGACCTATAAACAGAGGAACGCGGTGTTAAAGGGGGAAAACTACAGGACGCCTGTGGATTACTGGATGCCCTTTAACGGCGGGATCGGCATGCATGACGCCAAATGGAGAGGGGCCTTTGGCGGAAGCATCTACCGGACCAATGGTTCCCATGGCTGTATTAATCTCCCTCACAGCGTGGCCAAAACGATTTATGAGAATATACAGTCCGGGATCCCGGTGATCTGCTACAATCTGTCCGGGACAGAGAACACGAAGAGCACCGCGGCCCCGGCCGTTCCCGCGCAGCCGCAGCCGCCCGCCCCGGAGCAGCCTCCGGTGACAGAGACGCAGCCGTCAGCGCCGGCCGAGACGCCTGCGCAGCCGGCCGGCCCGGGAAGCGAGCTGCAGACGCCGGTACAGCCGGAGGCCCCGGCCGAAACGCCCGCGCCTGAAGCGCCGGCCGAAACGCCCGCGCCTCCGGAAGCGGCCCCGCCTGAGACGCCCCCGGCCGGCGGTCCCGCCGGCCCGGGCTCTGATTCAGGGAATGCCGGAGGAGGCCCGGGCGCGTAAAGCGTAAAGGGAAGAAGGCGGCTGCCAAGGCGGCAGGCGGGCAGGGAGGAGAATCCTCCCTGCCCGCCTGATTTTTAGTTCCCCGGAGCGCTCACTCATACATCGAGAGTATCTTTCTCGCCTTTTCCTTTAAAATCATCCTTGCCTCAGCGGGCTCGATAATCTCAACATACTCGCCGAAAGACAGCAGATAGAGGAACGTCCAGTTATTGAACTGGTAGCGGAAGGTCACTTCCAATGCGCCGTCCTCTAATTTGCGGATATACTTCTCCTGAAATTCATCATAGACTTTATACGCGATCTTTTCAGAAAAACGCAGTATAAACGTGTGCGCATTACATTCTTCTTTGCGGGAGGGGGCAAGCGAAAAATCCGCGGGCAGCTCGCGCTCAAACAACTGGTCCGTTATCCGCAGCTTTCGTATGCGCGACATTTTATATGTGCGGATATCCTGCCTGTGCCGGGACCAGGCAATGAGATACCAGGCGTGGGATTTAAAAATCAGTTTCAGCGGCTCGGCGGCCTGCTCTGTTACCGTCAGCTCTGAATTAAAATAAGTGAAGGTAATCACATACTTGTTGATGATAGCGCGTTCCAGGGCCGCTATATGGTTCCGCTCCTTTTCGGGGCTGCCCCAATAGGAAAAATCAATCTCCAGCCAGGAGGACTGCAGATTATGGCTGAACAATCCGGCGACCTTGTTCAATACTTTATCCGCGTCAGGGTAATTCGACGACTTCAGGATTTGCAGCGCCTGTACAATATTTTGCTGCTCTGCCTGTGTGAAATACGACTTGTCCAGCGAGAAGCCCTGCAGTAAGGAAAGTCCTCCGCCATATCCCTTCTGTGAGGTAATGGGGATGCCCGCAATCGAAAGGATATTGATATCCCTGTAAATCGTGCGGGTGGAAACACAAAGCTCTCCGGCCAGTTGCTTTGCCGTCCTGTGCTCATGGCTCAGCAGGAGGAACACGATTTGAATCAGTCTGTCTATCTGCATAGGACACCTGACGGACGGCACTTTGCGTTTTCTTCGCCGCATTGTCTCATTCGCCTGCAATATGACGGTTCCATCCAAACAGCTCCTCTCCTAAATATTTGTCATGCGGGGCGACGAGACAGCGTTCGATGGCTTTCCAGTAGCTGTCATAAAGGTTTTTCTGCGCAGCCCCATAATGTTCCTTTGTATCAAATTCCCAGTAAAGCATATATTTGACGCTTTTAACAGCGCGGGTGATCGCAAGAGGGGAAAGCCCGCCCTTAATCTGCTCCATGTTGATGCGGTACCCGCGTTTGATAAAGCGGAGCAGGGAAAGACCCTCCTGTTGTTCCAGGACGCGCCTGGCTTCGAGCATCAGGGATTCAAATTCCGCTGCCATTTGCGGCTTGACCTGATAAATACACAGTTCTGTAAATGCCATATCAGATTCCTCCTTTGCTTCATTTTAGCATTTGGAATATGACATAAGCAAGTCGCATTTCTCTGTTTTCTGAAATGTATAAGAAATATATAGAAAAACAGGTTTACACCCAAACTGTTCTATGCTATACTAAATCGGTATGGCAACGCCGGCGCCCGGTTTTTTGAGGACTCCTGACATAAACGGAGCGCGCGGTGGGGATTTTATAATAAGGAGGACAAATTATCATGATTTCAAAGGAAAAGAAAGCGGCGATTATTGCGGAATACGGCAGGAAGCCGGAGGATACCGGTTCACCGGAGGTTCAGATTGCGATTCTGACAGCCAGGATTACGGAGCTGACCGAGCATTTGAAGGCGAACCAGAAGGATCACCACTCCAGACGCGGCCTGTTAAAGATGGTTGGACAGAGACGCGGCCTTCTTGATTATTTGAAGAAGACGGATCTGGAGGGCTACCGCGCTCTGATCGAGAAGCTGGGCATCAGAAAGTAAGAAAGAAAAAGCGGGGGTTTTATTTGTCCCCGGTTGTTGGTTCCCGCGGGCGGCGGGCGATGGATAGGCTTTTTGCGTATCCGCCTGCTGCCGCGGGATATTTGAGTATCCGATTCCTGCTTGTGCAGGAGCCGTTTACTGTGGAAGAGGCCCCGAGACCGCTGCTGTGCGGGCAAATCAGGCGCGCTGCAGGGCAGTTTGCCCGCAGAGCAGTAGTTTCGGTATCTTTCCACAGGGACGTTTTGGTTTGATAAGCGCGGATGCGGCGTTAAGATGGATGCGGCGGACGGATGGCGGCCAGGGCCGCGATAAGGATGCTGTCCGCACAGGCAATGAGAGGAGATAGACGTGTATAAAAGTTTTTCAATGGAATTAGGCGGCAGGATGCTGACCGTGGATGTCGGCAGGGTGGCGGCGCAGGCGAACGGCGCTGCGTTTATGCATTATGGAGATACGACGGTGCTCTCGACGGCGACGGCATCGGATAAGCCGAGGGACGGGATTGACTTTTTCCCTCTGAGCGTGGAGTTTGAGGAAAAGCTGTATTCGGTGGGAAAGATCCCGGGCGGATTTAACCGCCGCGAGGGCAAGGCGTCTGAGAACGCGATTCTGACGGCGCGCGTGATTGACCGCCCGATGCGCCCGCTGTTTCCGAAGGATTACAGGAATGATGTGACATTAAACAATTTGGTGCTGTCCGTGGATCCGGACTGCAGCCCGGAGTACACGGCCATGCTGGGTTCTGCGATCGCGACCTGTATTTCCGATATCCCGTTTGACGGCCCCTGCGCGACGACGCAGATCGGCATGATTGACGGTGAATTTATCATTAACCCCACGAACGCGCAGAAGCAGGCGTCGGATATGGCGCTGACTGTGGCTTCCACGAGGGAAAAGGTGATTATGATCGAGGCCGGCGCCAAAGAGGTTCCGGAGCAGGTGATGATCGAGGCGATTTTCAAAGCCCATGAGGTGAATCAGGAGATCATCCGCTTTATTGACGGCATTGTGGCGGAGTGCGGCAAGGAGAAGCACACGTATGAGAGCTGCGCCGTTCCGGAGGAGCTGTTTGCGGCCATTAAGGAGATTGTGACGCCGCAGGAGATGGAAGAGGCGGTATTTACGGACGAAAAGCAGAAACGCGAGGCGAATATAAAGGCCATTACCGAGCGCCTGGAGGAGGCGTTCGCGGAGAAGGAAGAGTGGCTCCCTGTGCTTTCTGAGGCGATTTACCAGTATCAGAAGAAGACGGTCCGCAAGATGATTTTAAAGGATCACAGACGTCCCGACGGCCGCGGCATCACGGAGATCCGCCCGCTGGCTGCGGAGATCGATCTGCTCCCGAGAGTCCACGGTTCGGGCATGTTTACAAGAGGACAGACACAGATTTTAAATATCTGCACCCTCGCGCCGCTCTCCGAGGCGCAGAGGCTGGACGGGCTGGATGAGAACGAGACGTCCAAGCGCTATATGCACCACTACAATTTCCCGTCCTACTCCGTGGGCGAGACAAAGCCGTCCAGAGGGCCGGGACGCCGCGAGATCGGCCATGGCGCGCTGGCGGAGAGGGCGCTTCTTCCAGTGCTTCCGAGCGAGGAGGAGTTCCCTTACGCGATCCGCACCGTTTCCGAGACGATGGAGTCCAACGGATCGACCTCGCAGGCGAGTATCTGCGCATCCACTCTGTCCCTGATGGCGGCGGGCGTTCCGATCAAGGCCCCGGTGGCGGGTATTTCCTGCGGCCTGGTGACGGGCGATACGGACGATGATTATATTGTGCTGACCGATATCCAGGGGCTGGAGGATTTCTTCGGCGATATGGATTTCAAGGTGGGCGGCACGCATAAGGGCATTACCTCCATCCAGATGGATATCAAGATCCACGGCCTGACACGGCCGATCATCGAGGAGGCGATCGCCAAGACGAGGGAGGCAAGACTTTATATCCTGGACGAGGTGATGGCGCCGGTTATCTCTGAGCCGAGGAGGGAAGTCAGCCAGTACGCCCCGAAGATCATACAGATCTCCATTGATCCGCAGAAGATCGGCGATGTGGTTGGCAAGCAGGGCAAGGTGATCAACAAGATCATTGAGCAGACCGGCGTGAAGATCGACATTGAGGAGGACGGAAGCGTTTCCGTGTGCGGCACGGACAAGGAGATGATCGACAAGGCGATCCAGATCATCCGCAGTATTGTGACCGATATCGAGCCGGGCCAGGTTCTGACCGGAACGGTAGTCCGGATCATGAATTTCGGCGCGTTTGTGGAGCTGTCCCCGAACAAGGACGGCATGGTCCACATCTCCAAGCTGTCGGATAAGAGAGTGGCCAAGGTTGAGGACGTGGTCAATATCGGCGATCAGGTGACGGTGAAGGTCATGGAGATCGACAAGATGGGCCGCATTAATTTAAGCATGAAGCCGGCGGATCTGGCCCCCAGAGCCGGCCGGAAGCCGGAACGGGTGGATCCGGTGTAAGGATTTGAAATATTGCGTTTGACAGGAAAGCTGCCGCAGGGCCGTAGATACGGCCCGGGCGGCTTTCTTTCGTACAGCGCGGCGCGGCCGGGAAAGGGGTAAAGGATGCTGAGTGTGACAAATATCTGTAAAAGCTACAAAAAACGGGCGATTTTAAAAGGAGTTTCCTTCGAGGCGGGCCCGGGGGAGTGTGTTGGGATTGCGGGTGGGAACGGGTGCGGGAAGACGACGCTTCTGTCGATCCTTGCGGGGGTGAGGCGCGCGGATCAGGGAAGCATCCGGTTTGACGGCAGGGAGGCGGCGGGCTCGCCGCGCGTGTTTGAGCAGTTCGCGGCCTATGTGCCGCAGGAGGCGCCGCTGATCCCGGAGCTTTCGGCCAGGGATAATTACCGGCTGTGGTTTAAGGGCGATAAGCGGCGCATGGAGGAAGAGCTTACGCATGGCGTCGGAAAGGCCCTGGGCCTGGCAGATTTTTTGGGCGCCCCGGCGGGAAAGCTGTCCGGGGGGCAGAAAAAGCGCCTTTCCATTGCCTCGGCCCTTTCCGGGCGGGCCCCGGTCCTGATCCTGGATGAGCCGGGGGCGGCCCTTGATCTGGCGGCCAAGGAGGAGATCCTGCGCTATGTGAAGGCGTACATGCGCCAGGGCGGGAGCGTTATCCTGACCTCGCATGAGAAGGGGGAGCTGGAAATCTGCACGAGGCTGTTTGTCCTAAAGGACGGAAGGCTTGAGAAGGTTCCTGCGGGGATCGGGACAGGGGAGCTGATTCGCCTGTTTTGATGAAAAGTCATCATTGCTTCCAGCTTGAAATATGGTATCGAAAACATGGACTACAAATGTCTTGCGCAGGATTTGATTAAAAATGAGCCGCAATTGTTCTCCGCGAGATCTTACAAAATTCATAAATAGTCAAGGATATCCCCGCTAAATGCCTAAAATGTGTTATACTATACCTGATATAACTGCAGTCATCGCATAACAGCAGGGAGGAATCAGGATGAAGTGTCCATATTGCAGTCAGGAAATAGAGGATGGGAGCCAGGTATGCGCTCAGTGCGGCCGCGCGTTAAATACAGCGGACGGCGGGCAGGAGGCCCGGGAGGAGACTTTACAGGACGGCGCGGCAGGCGTTTCGCAGTCTGAGGGCGACGGCGCGGGAGAGGTTCCGAAAAAGGGGAAAAGGTGGGTGATCCCTGTGGCCGCCGCCGGGGCCGCCGTTGTCGTTGCGGGCGGGATTTTTGCCATGACCCGGCGGGAGGATCCGAAGGAGACGGTGATCAATGCGTTTAAAAGCATCACGGATAAGGAACAGCCAAGCCCCGCGGACGAGATGTTCGGGAGCCGGGAGATGGGGAAACTGTTCAGCGAGGGTTCCATGCAGGGAACGGTGAGCCTTACGCTGGAGAGCTGCATGGATCCCACGGTCAACAGCCTGGCCACGGGCAGCCTGGAGATCGGGATGAAGAGGGACATGGAGAACAAGAAGGCATCCGTCTCGTACGGCATCGGGTACGGAGGTATGGAGCTTGCGGATATGGAGCTGTACTTCGATGAAAAGCAGCTCGTCGCGGCCGTGCCGGTCCTCTCGTCCAGGGCGTTTACGCTCAACTACGGCGAGGATCTGGAAGGGCAGATCGCGGCCTCCCCGTATCTGGGAACGGTTCTGGAGCAATACGGCGTGGATGTCGGCGGGATCGGCCGCTACATGGAGACGTGTATGGACATGGCGGCCGGGGATGAGAAACTGTTTGACTTAAAGGAGCTGTGGGAGCGCTATAAGGAGGGCAGCAGGGCCATTGACAACTTAAAGGAGGCCATGACCGTTGAAAAGACGGAGAAAAAGGAATTTACCATCGACGGGAAACAGGCGGGCTGCAGCGGCTACCATGTGGTGATCACCAAGGAGGCCATGATCGATTTCCTGGATGTCAGCCGCGAGTTTTTCTTAAGCGACGAGACGCTGAAAAGCGATTTTATCCAGTATATGGAGCTGGCGGGGGAGCTGCAGGATAGCATGCGGGCCCTCTACGGGACCGATACAGCGCAGTCTCCGGAGACGATGCAGCAGGAGCTGTGGGACAGGGCGCAGGACGAATTTGACAAGCTTCTCGCGCAGCTTGACGAATCGCTGGGCGATGTGGCCATGAATGTCTATGTGAGAAAGGACAAAAAGATGGCCGGCTTTGATTTTGAGAGCGCGGCCGTGATCGATGGCGAGGAGGTTAAAATACGCGGCGAAGCGGCTTTTGCGGGCGGATACAATATGGGCGCGAATATGACTGCCTCCGTGGAGCTTGCGGGCGGGGACGGGGAGACGATCGCCCTCTCCTATGAAAGCGCCGGCGCGTATGAGAAAGATAAGAGCTGGGAAACGTCTGTAAAAGGAACGATTGAGGCGGCCGGGCAGAGCTTTGGCCTCTCCTGTGAGAGCGCATGCGAGGCGGCCGGGGACGCGTGGGATTATACGCTTGATCTGACGCTTCTGAGCGGGAAAATGAGCATGGGCTCGCTTTCGTCAAACGGCGTGATCGAAGCGCCCAAAAAGGGAGAATCCCTGCGGATCGCGATGGATTCCATCCGCGTGGAATCCCCGATGGCCGGCGCGGGGCCGGTTATCGAGCTGTCCGGATCCTGCGAGGCAGGGCCTCTGGCAGAGGAAGTGACGGCGCCGGAGGGAGAGCCCTTTGACGTTCTGGCAGCGACGGAGGAAGAGTACCAGGCGGTGGGGACGGAGATTTACGGAAACCTGTTTGGGCTGGCGCTCAGGCTGCAGTAGGAGGGCGGATGCGTACCTTTCTTATTTACCTTCAGATGGAATGCAAGAGGACTTTAAAAAGTATCCCATACGTTCTGACAGGAGCAATTGTGCTGGTTTTGCTGGCCGGCGCAATTGCTTTTTCGGCCGGTAAGCTTCTGTACGGCGACAGGGCCGTGGGCCGGATCAAAGTCGGCGTCGTCATGCCTGAGGATGACGCCCTGGCCGGGATGGCGATGCGCATGGTCTCCTCCCTGGACAGCGTGAAGAGCCTGTGTGATTTCACATATGTGGAAGCGGCGCAGGGCAGGAGACAGCTAAAGGACGGGGAGCTGCTGGCGCTTCTGGAGATTCCGGACGGGCTTGTAGAGGGGATCATGGACGGGAGCAATGTGCCGGTGACGGTCGTGCTGCCGGACAACGCGGGACTGGAGGCGGCGGTGTTTAAGGAGCTCACAGAGGCCGGGAGCTCGCTTCTTAAAACCGCCCAGGCCGGGATCTATGCAGCGGACGATTACCTGAACGCCTATGGGATGACGGTCTTTATCGCGCAGGCGGAACGCGATCTGAACGAGGTGTTTTTGCGCTACGCCCTCGCCCGTGAGCGGTGCTTTTCGGGGGAGGAGGCCAGCGCCGCGGGCGATGTGGGCGTGGCGGCCTATTACGGTATCTCGGCCGCTGTGGGCGTTTTGCTATTGCTCGGCATCCCCGCGGCCTGCATCGCGGGGCCGTACCGCCCGGCGACGGAGGAGATGCTTTTGCGCATCGGAATCGGCCGCGCGCAGAGAACTGCGGCGCGCACGCTCAGCCTCTGCTTATTGCTCATGCTCTTTTTCTCTGTCCCCACGGCCGTTGCCGCGTACAGGGGGCTTTTTAAGGCAGAAGCGGCCGCGCCTTTGATGGGGATTCTCCTCTGTCTTGCGGCCGCGGGCTGGATCCACCTGCACTATGAGCTGTGCCGGAATGAGACGGCGGCTATCCTGCTCCTGTTTGGTACAACGGTGGTCATGCTCTTTATGTCCGGCGGGATCATTCCGTCCGTATTTTTGCCAAAGGCCGTACAGGCAGCCGGTAAATGGATGCCTGCCGCGTATTTTGCGGACGGGATTCGGTTTATGATCACCGGGAAGGCCAACGGGAGCGCGGCAAAGCTGGTTCTGCTGGAGGCGGCCGCGTTTTTCCTGTCATCCGGACTCAGAAGGGAGCGGGATTAAAGACATGGGATGGATCGCAAAATGGTATATATATTCCTGTAAACGCCTGCTTAAAAAGCCCCTGTTTCTCCTCCTGCTCATATCGCTCCCCCTGGGGATGCGGGCGTTTCGGGGCGCGGAAAAGGAGAGCGGGGGAAGCATTGCCATAGCCCTGTATACGGGCGGGGACGCCTTTAATGAGCAGGTGGCGGACGCGCTTGGAAAGGATGCGCAGTCCTTTTCTTTTTACAGGTGCGGATCAGAGGAGGAACTGTGGAACGATGTGGCCTCGGGGCGCGCCGAATGCGGGTACTGTTTTCCGGAAGGGCTTAAGGAGAGACTGGACGCGGGGGATTATAAGCGCGCAATCCGGGCCGTCACATCACCGTCCACCGTGGCGTCCGGGATCGCCTCGGAGAGCGTGTATGCGGGCCTGTTTTCCGTGTACGGGCGGGAGCTTCTGAGGCAGTACGCCGTTTCCGGGCAGGCGTTCGCCGGGGCGAGGGAACTCTTTTTGGCGGAGCGGATCTGGGAGGAGCTGGAACCGCTCTATGACAAAAACCTGAAAAACGGGAGCACATTTGCCTTTGCGTACGAGACAGTGGCCGGGGCGGCTGTGGAAGAGGCACAGGCGCTTGCCTCGTTCCCGGTGCGCGGGATGGGCGCTGTTTTTATACTCGTCATGGGACTGGGAGCGGCGGTGACAGCCGGGGAGGATGGGGGGCGCGGCCTGTATCTGGCCATGACAGAGGCCAGGAAAACGGCCTGCCAGCTCATGCAGATCGGGGCCGCGGTCTCCTTTGCGGCTCTGTCTGTGCTCGTAAGCCTTGCAGTGTCCGGGAGCTTTCCCAGGCCGTGCGGGCCGGGAAGCCTGTTCCAGGAATGCGCCGCGCTTGCGCTCTACGGCGCGTCCGCAGCCGTGTTTTCCTGGGGGCTTCTGGCAGCGGTGAAACGGCCGCAGGCGATTGCGGGGCTGATCCCGTTTTTCATCCTCGGAAGCCTGGCCGTGTGCCCGGTGTTTGCGGACCTGTCGCGGTTTATACCGGTCATCAAGATCATACGGTGGGGGTTTCTGCCGTGGTATTATCTGCGGCTGTGAGGAAAAGAGGGGGAGTTTTGCAGAGGGAAAACAGGAACAGGCGGGAGTATTCGATTCTGGAAGCATGCTCTATGCGCAATAAAATATTAAGATGGAATTGAAAACCCCGTTGCTATTTTCCCGCTGACTCATTATAATTGAAAAAGATACCAGAAAGGAGTGAACACAATGGAAGGCCGAAGTCACAAGGCGGAATCAGACGGCAGCCACCCTGAACCGAAGGCAGAGTACGCTTCGATTTTTCGTTGTGTGCGCTGCCGGGGCATGGCATAGCGGCCGGGACGCAATTCGCCGCTATAAAAGGGCTGTTCCTTCTGTTTCCAAAATCAGAACAGGAATTTTGGAAGGAGAGAACGAAATGCTTGAAAAAGAGAATCAGTTAGAGACGCTTTTAGACCTGACCGCGGGAAAGAAATACAGGGAGCTCAAAGGACATCTGGTGGAGATGAACGAGGTGGATATCGCCTCTTTCATGGAAGAGCTGGATTCGGAGAAGACGGTAGTGATTTTCCGCATGCTTCCCAAGGAGCTGGCATCCGATGTATTTGCCTGCCTGGAGGTGGAGCAGCAGCAGCACATCATTACCAGCATCACTGACAATGAGCTGCGCAGCATCGTGGACGATCTGTTTGTGGACGACGCGGTGGACATGCTGGAGGAACTGCCGGCCACGATTGTAAAGAGGGTTTTGAAGAATTCAAGCCCGGATACAAGGCAGCTCATCAACCAGTTCTTAAAATATCCGGAAAACAGCGCCGGCAGCGTGATGACAGCGGAGTATGTGGGCCTGAAAAAGACCATGAACGTGGAGGAAGCCTTTGCCTATATCCGCAAATACGGCGTGGACAAGGAGACGATCTATACCTGCTATGTGATGGATGAAAAGCGCCAGCTCGAAGGCGTTCTGACCGTGAAGGATCTGCTCATGAACCCTTATGAGACGGTGCTCGGGGACATCATGGACACCCGCGTCATCAAAGCGTACACCACCGAGGATCAGGAAAAAGTGGTGGACACCTTTAACGAGTACAACCTTCTGAGCCTTCCCGTGGTCGATCAGGAAGACCGGCTGGTAGGGATTATCACCGTGGACGACGTCATGGACGTCATGGAGCAGGAGGCCACGGAGGACTTTGAGAAAATGGCGGCCATGCTTCCCAGCGAAAAGCCGTACCTCAAGACCAGCGTCTTCCAGCTCGCCAGAAACCGCATTCCCTGGCTGTTGATCCTGATGCTGAGCAGCATGATCACAGGCGGTATCCTGGTCAGCTACGAGACAGCCTTTGCGGCCATCCCGCTGCTCGTCTCCTTTGTCCCCATGCTGATGGACACCGGAGGCAATTCCGGAAGCCAGGCCAGCACCATGATCATCCGCGGCATGGCGGTAGGAGAGGTGGAGCCGGCGGATATCTTTAAGGTTATGTGGAAGGAAGTGCGGGTCGGATGCATGTGCGGCCTGGTCCTGGCGCTGGTCAACTACGTGCGCCTGATTCTCCAGTACCCCGGACAGGAACTGATATGCCTGACCGTGGTGCTGAGCGTATTCTGCACGGTGATCATTGCCAAGACGATCGGGTGTACGCTGCCGATCCTGGCAAAAGTGGCAAAGCTTGACCCGGCGATCATGGCGGCGCCGATGATCACGACGATTGTAGATGCGTGCAGTTTGATGATTTATTTTAATCTGGCGTGTACGCTGCTGGGTATGGCGCGGGGGTAGTCGCGGAGGGGCCGCCGGAACCAGGCAGCGAATCCGACGGAACCCCGCTCCCGCTCGGAGAAAAGCGCGGCGGAAGCGGGGTTCCGTTGGATATAATACCTGACGCTGGCGGCCCCCTGTGAACAGTACGCCCCTGCGTTCCCCCCTCACTCACACGGATAACTGCTTGTCTTTTTTACAATTTCGGTATATAATCGATACAATTATTATGAACAATCAGGAGTGATAAAGCTATGACAAAGATCAGAACAAGATATGCCCCGAGCCCGACCGGCCGGATGCATGTGGGAAATTTGAGAACGGCATTGTACGCCTATTTAATCGCCAAGCACGAGGGCGGGGACTACCTTCTGCGGATCGAGGACACGGATCAGGAGCGGTTCGTCGAGGGCGCCCTGGAGATTATCTACGATACGCTGAAGGACACGGGCTTACAGCACGACGAGGGCCCGGATCTGGGCGGGCCGGCAGGGCCGTATGTGCAGAGCGACCGCCAGAAGGCCGGTATCTATATGGAGCATGCGAAGATGCTGGTTGATAAGGGCGAGGCGTATTACTGCTTCTGCACCCAGGAGCGCTTAAATTCGTTAAAGCGGACGGTGAACGGCGAGGAGATCATGACCTATGACAAGCACTGCCTGCACCTCTCCAAAGAGGAGATCGAGGCAAATTTGAAGGCCGGCATGCCGTTTGTCATCCGCCAGAACAATCCGAAGGAGGGCACGACCACCTTCCACGACGAGCTGTACGGCGATATTTCCGTGGACAATGCGGAGCTGGACGATATGGTGCTGTTAAAGTCCGACGGCTTCCCCACGTACAATTTTGCCAATGTGGTGGATGATCACCTGCAGGGGATCACGCATGTGGTGCGGGGAAATGAATATCTGTCGTCCGCGCCGAAGTATAACCGTCTTTATGAGGCGTTTGGCTGGGAGATTCCGGCGTATATCCACTGTCCGACGATCACGAATGAGGAGCACAAGAAGCTGAGCAAGCGCAGCGGCCATTCCTCCTATCAGGATCTGATTGACCAGGGCTTTGTGTCTGAGGCGGTGGTGAACTTTGTGGCACTTCTTGGCTGGTCGCCGGAGAGCAATCAGGAGATTTTTACCCTGGACGAGCTGGTGAAGGAATTTGATTATAAGAATATCAGCAAATCCCCGGCCGTGTTTGATATGGTAAAGCTTAAGTGGATGAACGGCGAGTATATTAAGGCCATGGATTTTGATAAGTTCTACGCCATGGCGGAGCCGCATTTAAAGAAAGTGATCACAAAGGATCTGGATCTGAAAAAGATTGCGGCCATGGTGAAGACGAGGATTGAGACCTTTTTAGATATTGAGGGACACATTGATTTCTTTGAGGCGCTGCCGGAGTATGATCCGCAGATGTATGTCCATAAGAAGATGAAGAGCACAAAGGAGACGTCCCTTTCCGTGTTAAAGGATGTGCTTCCGATCCTGGAGGCGCAGGGGGATTTCTCGAACGACGCTCTCTATGGGGCCTTGTCAGCGTATGTGGCGGAGAAGAATGTGAAGACCGGTTTTGTGATGTGGCCGATCCGCACCGCGGTTTCGGGAAAGCAGATGACGCCGGCCGGCGCGACGGAGATCATGGAAGTGCTCGGCAAGGAGGAGTCGCTCGCGCGGATCCGCAGGGGGATTGCGCTTTTGGAGGCGTAAAGCGCATGCGGCGCCGGAGGGTATCACAGAGAAAGAGATGAGAAACGTAAGATATGGGATTTAGCAGGGCGCAGGAGGAGGCAATCCGCCACCGGACGGGGCCGATGATGGTCCTGGCCGGGCCGGGCTCGGGCAAGACGACGGTGATCACCCGCCGGGTGAGCTATCTGACCGGGGAATGCGGCGTGAATCCGGCGGATATCCTGGTGATCACCTTTACCAGGGCGGCCGCAGCGGAGATGCGGGAGCGGTATGAGAAGCTGGCGAACGGGACTTCCCGCACGGTGTTTGGCACATTCCATTCGGTCTTTTTCCGTATTTTGAAGTTCGCCTACCGCTACAGCGCGGAAAATATCGTCCGGGAGGAGCAGCAGGCGCAGATGATCCGCGAGCTGATCCGGGAGGCCCGGCTGGAGCCGGAGGATGAAAAGGAGATGGTCGCCGGCATTTTGAGCGAGATCAGCTCCGTGAAGGGCGAGATGCTGGATCTGCGCCATTATTATTCCCAGAACTGCCCGGACGAGGTGTTCCGGGCCATGTATGAGGGCTATGAGGAGCGCATGAGGAAGGCGGGGCTGATTGACTTTGATGACATGATGCTCATGTGCCGCGAATTGTTCCTGCAGAGGCCGGATATCCTGTCCGCCTGGCAGAAGCGGTACCGCTATATCCTGATCGACGAATTTCAGGACATCAACCGGCTGCAGTATGAGATTGTGCGCATGCTGGCAAAGCCGGAGGACAATCTTTTCATCGTGGGCGACGACGATCAGTCCATTTACCGCTTCCGCGGCGCGAAGCCGGAGATTATGCTGGGCTTTGAGGCGGATTATCCGCAGGCGAAGCGCGTGCTGCTGGACATCAATTACCGGTGTACAAAGGAGATTTCCGACGCGTCGCTGCGCTTAATCAGCCGGAACCAGAAGCGTTTTCCAAAGCAAATCCGCACGAACGGGGCCAGGGGCCATGAGGTGATCACAAGGATTTGGCCGGATCCGGGGCAGGAGACGCTGCGGATCGCGCAGGAGATCAAGGGATATCTCAGAGCCGGGTACGCTCCGTCGGATATCGCAGTCCTGTACCGGACGAATGCGGGGCCCCGGCTGCTCATCGGGCGGCTGATGGAATACAATATCCCCTTCCGCACCCGCGATGCGGTCCCCAACCTTTTTGAACACTGGATCAGCGCCAATATCCTGACGTATATCCGCATCGCCATGGGAAGCCGGAGCAGGGAGGATTTCCTGAAAATTATCAACCGCCCCAAGCGCTATATCAGCCGCGACAGCTTCCGCCAGGAGACGGTCTCCTTTGAGGAGCTGAAAGCCTGCTATGCGGACAAGGACTGGATCCTGGATCGTATTGAGAGCCTTGAGTATGATTTGAGGGCTTTAAGCCGGATGTCCCCGCTGGCGGCGGTGAACTACATACGTCAGGGGATGGATTATGACAGCTATCTGAGGGAGTACGCGGCCTTCCGCAGAATGAAGCCCGAAGAGCTTTTTGAGACAGCGGATCAGCTCCGCGAGAGCGCGGCGGCATTTGAAACTTTTGACACCTGGTTTGCGCATATTTCGGAGTACGGCAGGGAGCTGAAACGCCAGGCGTCCATGCGCCAGGCCGATGCGGACGCCGTGACGCTGGCAACCATGCACAGCGCAAAGGGGCTGGAGTTTAAGGCAGTGTATATCCTGGATGCCAATGAAGGGGTGACGCCGCACGGCAAGGCGGTCCTGGAGGATGACATCGAGGAGGAGCGGCGGCTGTTTTATGTGGCCATGACGCGGGCAAAGGAGCGCCTTCATGTGTACGCCTCGCAGGAGCGCAGCCACAAGAAGGCGGATTTATCCCGGTTTGTGGAGGAATATCTGGATAAGGGAGATGAGGCCGGCGCGGCCGGCGGCTGCGGCAGGCCGGACGGCTTTATGGGGCGTGCGGCAGGAGCGGCTGCGCAGGCCCCCGCGGGTGAGGGAGAGATGTGAGATGGGCTTTATTCATCTGTACTGCGGGGACGGAAAGGGGAAGACCACAGCGGCCGTGGGGCTGGCGGTCCGGGTCGCGGGCTGCGGCGGGCAGGCTGTGGCGGCCCGTTTTCTGAAAAACGACGCCTCCGGCGAGGTGGAGGCATTGAGACGCCTTGCGGGCGTGACGGTATTTCCCTGTGAAAGGACATTTGGGTTTACGTGGCAGATGAGCCGGGAGGAGAGGGCCGGCGCGGCCTCCTGGAGCCGGGAACTGTTCCGGGGCGCGTTTGAGGAGGCGTCGCGCCTGGCGGATGCGCGTACGGCGGATGCGCCGGTTCTCCTCGTGCTGGACGAGCTCTGCGCCGCGGTGAACGCCGGCCTTTTGGATCTGGAGGAAGTGCTGCGCGCCCTGGACGGCCGCCCGGAAGTGCTGGAGGTTGTGATAACGGGCCGGGATCCGGCGGCTGAGATCCGGGAGCGGGCGGATTATGTGACAGAGATGAGAAAGGCGCGCCACCCCTTTGACCGGGGCGTGAAGGCGCGCCGGGGGATTGAGTACTGACAGGCAGGAGAGGAGACGAAAGATGAGGGCAAGGAGGCCGGGACCGGCGCGGCGCACGCGGCCGCTTACGCAGGAGGAGCTTACGGCATGCCGTGAGGCGATTGAGCGGGACAATCCGGGTTATATGGATGAGAATACGAAGCTCACACAGCTCGTCAAGACCCTGACAGGGGTGAGGATGCTGTACGGGATTTTTAATATCTGCATGTTTAAAATGTATGATTTGAGCCTGGTTCAGCCGATCATTCTGTTTTTCAGCGCCTTTTTTTTCCTGTTCTGGTATATGTGGATGCTGCGCTCCGGAAAACTGGTGGCGGTGTTTATGATGTGCGTCCGGGGCTACAGCATTATATCAGGGGGCGCGGCCCTTTTAAACATGGCGGGATGGCTCCCGTACCCGCTGATTTTCATGCTGACAGCGGCCGGGGTGATGGAATTTGTCGAGGCTGTGTTCTGCATCTATGTCCTGTTTCACCCCTTTGCCGCCCATACGATCCGGCTGAACAAGGCATTGTTCCAGAGGCTGATGCGGGCCGTGGATCCGGTGGAGCTGAACAGGATGGCAGGTTATCAAAACCCCTATGGGGAAGACACGGATCAGGAGGGGCCCGGTCCGGGATCAGATGAAGGAGGTAGGAAATGACAGAGGAGAAAAACAGAGAGCCGATGGGAGAGGACAGCGGGGAGGAAATGACCGTTACCCTGACCCTGGATGACGGGAAAGAGCTGGAGTGCGTGGTGCTGACCATCTTCCCGGCCGGAGATAAGGAATATATCGCGCTTCTTCCCATGGAGGACGAGGAGGCGGAGGAGGGCGAGGTGTACTTATACCGCTATACCGAGGATGAGGACGGCCTGCCCAATCTGGAAAATATTGAGGACGATGAGGAATACGACATCGTGGCGGATGCATTTGACGAGCTTCTTGACGAGCAGGAATACGACGAACTGATCGGCGAGGACGAGCTGGACGACTGAGAAAGCGGCGGATCCCTGATATGCTGCAGATATAAAAAAGGATGTACGGGCCGTTTCAGCGGCGGTACATCCTTTTTTTTGAGGGGTTAATGGTTTACGTAATGTTTTATCTCATGAAAAAGGGGGATTGCCGGCAGTTTAATTTGGGGGGAACTGCCGGCAAGAGTATGAAAAACTTTGAAAAGGACTTCTTGCCTGTTCATTTATTACTATACAGGATAAATGTGACAGAAATTTGAGCGCGGAATAAATTATTTCTAAATTTCCTTAATGAATTGGGAAGTTTCTATAAGAAAATGGGCAGGGGGCGCCTGGATGGATTTCCGGTAGGGGGGGAAAGTTCGTTACAGTGACATATGCTGTCATTGGTAATGTGTATAATGAAGGTATGAGCTGCTGTTTATGGGGGGAATCATTTTGTTGAGGGAGAAATCTGGCGGCTCTCTCACGATAAACCACGGCTTGCATATATTTCTCTAAAGATAATCTAAATGAGATTGCCCGGCAAACAGCAGCGCTACAGCTCACAGGCCAGCCAAAGGCCGCGTGAAGCGTATCACAGTATTTTACGACAGGGAGGACTATGGGATGGCAGAACAGGTCATGGAAAAAAAGAAGGACATCGCCTCAAAGCTGAACAGCGTCGCCGAAGGCTTTCTTCAGCTTGCCGGGGAGGACTTCGCGGATGATTTCAGCTACTTTTCGGAAAAGATCGGGAAAAATGTGGTGGCTCTGCTCGACGTGGGCAAGCCGAAGGTGATGGTGTACGGCATTTATAACAGCGGCAAGAGCACGCTTATCAATTCTCTGTGCAGGGAAGAGGTGGCTGAGACGGCGGACCGGCCGATGACGGCTCAGATCGCGGAGTATGACAGGGGCGATTATTTTCTCGTGGATTCGCCGGGGGTGAATGCGCCGATTGAGCATGAGATCGTGACGGAGGAGTATTTGAATCAGTGCCACATCATTTTGTTTGTGATCAGCAGCCGGGGATTGTTTGAGGACAGGACGAATTATGAGAAGCTGGCGAAGCTGATGGAAAAGGGGATCCCGTTTGTGATTGTGTTAAATGACAGGGGATGTCCGATTGATAAGCGCTGGAATGAGGAGCAGAAGAAGCGGGCGCGCTTTGATCACGATCAGGAGCTTAAGGTGATCCAGTATAAGATTATTAAGAACCTGACAAAGGAGAGCGGGGATCAGCGGATTGCGGATCGGTATGAGGTGGTCACGCTGAATGCGAAAAAGGCGTGGACCGGCGTGGTGAAGGACAAGCCGCAGCTCTATGAGGCGAGCGGCGTGGAGTTTCTGGAACGGCGTATTTCCCAACTGCTCAGCAATGACGCGTCTGTGGCCGCGGTGTTCCAGCAGCCGATCCTCAACTTAAAGGAGTGCTTTAATGAGGCGGAGAAACGGATCACGCAGGAGATGAGCGGCAATGCGTCAGAGGATTTTGCGATGCGCCTGCACGTCCTGGAGAGTAAGAGGGACAATATCATGCAGGATATGAGAGTCCTGACGCGCCAGGCGGTCAGAAGCCGCGTGGAGGAGCTGGCGAATTCGTATGTAAACGGCGACGGGGATATCTTTGAGACGATCGCGAATTCCATTTTCATGGACGTGGACGACCGCTACTGTGCAAAAGTAAACGAGCTTCTGGTCTATGTGGATCAGAATTTCCGGGATTTGAATCTGTACCGGGACAGTGTGTCGAACCTGATGTTTGACTCAGAGGGGAGGACAGGCAGCGCGCTGCCGGAGGAGGACGTGACGGACGCCGGGCCGGGCATGGAGGAGACAACGCTTCCCCCGGAAAAGCCGGGATTCTTTGATTTCCTGAAATCGAGGAAGAAGCGCGAGCGGGAGCGGCAGGAGAGGCTGGAGCGGGAGGCGCAGCTTCGCAATGAGCGGGTGCAGTACGAGATCCAGGAGAAAATCCGCAGGAAGCAGGAGGCGCGGCAGTTGGCGGAGAGCGATCTGGATATCCTGTACAGGGAGTTTAATGACATCGTGAACGCCGGCATGGATGAGAAGTACGATGAGCTGATCTCGCAGATCCAGGAGATCGACTGCCTGAATAAGCAGGCGCAGGAGGACGGACGGCGGCGGATGGAGCGGATCAGGGAGCTCAGGAAAGCGCTGTCTGCCATTGAGAATTCACTGAACTGACGGAAATGCGGAAGGAATGTTTCATAAGATGAAATTATCACAGCAGGATTTGAAATCCATAGAGAAATATTGCGGGGAGGAGTACGCGAAGCGGTGCAGGGCGCTTATAGAGAGGCAGAAGAATGATAAGGTGCGGATCGTGAATACCGGCATGGTCAGCTCCGGCAAGAGCAGCCTTTATAATGCGCTGATTGACAGCGGCGGGGAGTATTTCCCGACCGGGGCGGCGAGGACGACGACCAGGGCGGATTACTTTGACTGCGGCCCCATCTCCTATGTGGACACGCCGGGGATTGACGTCAGGAGCGAGGACGACGCGCTGGCGTTTGACACCATTATGGAAGCGGACCGGATCCTGATGGTCCACAATATCCGCACCGGGCCGCTGAACCGCAGCGAGGCGGCGTGGCTTGAGCGGATCGCGCGGGGGATGGAGGATTCCGGCGGCGGGCGGCTGGTCTTTGCGCTCTCCTGGATCGATACCCGGGAAAAGGAAGCGGATTACGGCGAACTGGTCGAAAATGTGAAGAAACAGGTGTTTGAGATCGCGGGCGCGGAGATCCCGTTTTTTGAGGTGTCCGTGAAAAAATATCAGCAGGGGATCGAGAAGGATAAAGAGATCCTCGTCAGGAACAGCGGCGTGGGGGCTTTAAAGGAGTATCTGGAAGCCTCCGCGGCATCGTATCTGGAGATGAAACGCGATGTGGATCAGAGGGAGTTCGCGGCGCTGATGGGGGAAATACGCGCGATTCTCTGCGAGAAGAGGGACAGCCGGGAAAAGGAGAAAAAGGCCATCCTGAAAAAGGCCCGCGACCGGCATAAATCCAGAAAGAGCGCCTGGAACGTGGTGTATGATTATTTTTCGGCGCAGAGAAAGCGGCTTGCGGATCTGGAGAGCGAGCTTAAACAGATCGTATAACAGGAGGGAAGGTTCCATGGCGGTTATAGGAGCGGTGATTGGCGCCGGTGTTTTGGGAGCGGTGATTTACGATAATTACGGCAACTACGGCAATTACAGCGATTACGATAATTACAGCAATTACTCAGACGCGGCCGAGCGCAGCCGGAGGCGCAGGGAGGCGAAGAACCAGGAGATTGACGGGCAGAAGCTGGAGATCAACGCGTACAAAGCTAACAGCGTCAATGAATATCTGAGTTCAGAGACGCTGAAGCGCCAGAGCGGCGTTACGGTCAGCGTAAAAGAGGTAAAGGAAGACGGGGACGCGGTGATCAGCGGGGCGGTGCAGCGTGATTCGGAGCGCGGCAGCGCGGGGGTGAACGCGGAGCTCGATGAGATTGATAAGGTTTTGACAAAGATAGATAAGATTCTGAAAGAAGGGGAATGAACATGGGGATGATGGAGTGTGTCAACACGTTTGTGGATACCATGCTCGCTGAGCAGAGCAAATTTGAGGCCATGCAGAATGAGATCACGAGACGGGAGGACGAGGTTCTCGCCGTGCTGCGGCTTTTGGAGCGAAATGAGAAGGAGATCATTGACGCCATCGGCGGCGAGATCACAGAGAGCGGGGATGAGGCGATGCAGGCGATCTTTGCCATGACGTCAGAAAGCCTGTTTGAAACCATGTCCGAGGCGAACCGCCGGATCGGGGAGGCGGTCAGGGGCATGACGTTTATTCACGATTTTGAAAAGCATTTCACCGTGTCCGTGTTCGGCAAGGTGAAGGCGGGCAAGAGCTACATCGGCAATTTCGTGATGGGCCAGCCGCTGCGGAAGGCGGGCATCGCCAGCTCCTATGACCGGCTGGAGGATATGACGGTGCATGTCTATGACAGGGGAAAGGTGTATGAGCAGAAAAAGCTCAGCACCGCCGCCGAGGAGCGGGAGTGCAACGGGGAAGAATTCTATGTGGACAAAAATGAGGCGACCAGCACGATCCAGTGGGTCAATATCGGCGGCATGTGCTGGTTCGACACCCCGGGCATCGGGAGCGTGACGCTGGAGAATGAGGAGCTGGCCAAGGAGTATGTGAAGAATTCGGATCTGGTGATCTTTGCGTGCAATTCCGACGCCGCCGGGACGAGGCAGGAGTTTTCGGAGATCCGGCAGCTCCACGATATGGACAAGCCGCTTCTTCTTCTGCTCACGCAGTCGGACGCGTACGATTACGATGTGGACGACGACGGGGAGGAGATAAGCGTCCTGGGGCCGAAATCTGAGAAGGACCGGCAGGATCAGGAGAATTACATGAAGGAGACGCTGCGGGAGCAGAACATGGAGGACGTCCTCCGCTATGCGGATATCCTGACCGTTTCCGCCCTTCTGGCCTCAGAGGCGCTGGCAAACGGCGATGAAACCATGTTTGAGCAGAGCAATATGGGAAAGCTTTTGGACAAGCTGACGAGCATCACGAAAAACGAGGCCGCGGACATGAAGCGAGGCACGCCGAAGAGCCGCATCAATGAGCTGATCGACAGTATGATAACGGATTTGAGCGGCGTGGCACGGGAGATCGAGACATACTGCCTGGGCATTGAGGACAGCAAGAGGGCGCTCGCCGAGCGGAAGGACTGGATGGTGGAGCAGGTACGCGCGTCCGTCAATGTGCGGGTGCTGGAGATCGTCGGACAGGCCAAATCAGAGGTGGAGAGCGGGGGCGGAACAGTCAGTGAACAGGAGCTGTCGGACCGGGTCAACCAGGCCGTCGTCGAAACCGTGCAGAAGGTATGCCTGGAGGAGGCGCTGAGCCAGAGCGGGGCGGTTCCGCCGATTGAGATAAAGCTGACCGGGATCGGCGACATGAAGATGAAGCAGGACAAAATCCCCTATCAGTACGTAAGCGTCCGCCAGGTGGAACGCGATCCGGAAGGGCTGTTTGAAAAAATTGGCAGTAAGTGGTTCCATAAAACGTATTATACATCTGAAAAGCGTACGGAAACCCGGTATTCCACCTTTGATATCGGTGTAAATGACAATGAGGTCGCCCAGAATATCGTCCTCCAGCTCGCCGCGGTCTTCTCCGACACGGTGGATCACTATATTGAATACCTCACAAAGGGGTATTACGGGCCGGTGGAAACCCTGCAGAGAAGGACCACGGGCGAGATCCGGACGGCGATCGCAAGCCTTGAGGAGATGAGGATGTAAATGCTGACCATGGTTATAGAGGAGATGAGGATGAAATGCTGACCGTGGTTATAAAGGCGGCGAACGGCTGCAACTTAGCCTGTAGCTATTGTTCTGTGGGCGAAAAGACCGGATGCCGGCGCGCGGACGGGCCGAGGATGGAGGAGCTGCTGCTCTACGCCTGCCGGGCCGCCGCGGCGCGCGGGGAGACGGCGCTTCATGTGATTCTGCACGGCGGGGAGCCGACGCTGGTGGATGCGGGGGCCTACCGCCTGGCGATCGGCCGGGCGAGGGCAGAATTCCCCAAACTGGATATACGGCTGTCCATGCAGTCAAACGGCCTGTCCATTGGGGAGGATATGCTCGCTCTGATCCGTGAGTATGACATCCACATGGGGATATCCCTGGACGGTTCTCAGGAAATCCATGATTCGCAGCGCAAAAGCGCGGGCGGAGCGCCCACGTACCGCCGGGCAGTGGAAAACATCGGACGGCTGGAACGCGCCGGGGCGCATCCCTCCTGCCTGATGGTGCTGACCAGATCCGCCCTGGATAAGGGGTATGCGTATCTGGCATTTTTTGAGGAGCGCGGGCTTTCTTTAAAGATCAATCCCCTCCTGCCCTGCGGCGGAGCGGCCGCCCATCCGGAGCTGGCGCTGCGGCCGGGCGATTATGCGTCGTATCTCATCGGTTTATACGAATATGTGCTGGAGCGGGATATCCGCGTGTCAGTCGCGCCGATCGAGCCTATCCTTTACGCGATCGTCCACGGACAGGGGATCCGCGAGTGCTCCTTTCAGGAGGAGTGCAGCCGCCGTTTTCTGTGCCTGGACGATCTGGGGAATATCTACCCGTGCGGGAAATGCGCGGATATGGACCGCTTCCGGCTGGGAACGATATGGACAACCCCGCCCGGAGAGCTGGGGGAACACCCTGTCCTGCGCGCCCTGGCCGCCCGGCGCGGGGAGAGGCTGCCGGCGGCGTGCCGCTCCTGCCGCTTTGTGAACCTGTGCCACGGCGGCTGCAGCGCGCAGGCGGCCATGGACGGAGATGTAAGCGCAGCGCCCGCGCTGTGCGCGGATTACCGCATGCTGTTTTCCTATTTCCATGGCGAGGGGCTTAAGCGCTTAAGACAGGAGCTTAAGCGGCACAGGGAGAGGCTTCTTAAGAAGATTGGGGGATGAAATGGATTACGATTTGCTTCTCATCAATGTATCCAGGGATCAGAGCGGCCTGTCCGGGGCCTTTAAGGACAGCATCGGCCAGTATCTGATCGCGTCGTACTTGAGGCAGAGGGACTTTAAGGCGTTTGTCTGGTCCGGGGACGCGGGGGCCTGTAAGCGGATCCTGGAGCGGGAGATCGGCGGGGGACGGACCGCGATCGCCGGGTTTTACGCGGCCGCGGACAACATCCGCGTGGCCGGGCATGTGATTAAGTGGCTTAAAACCGTGTACCCCCAGTGCAAAACCATTATCGGCGGGCCGCAGGCGGCGGGGCTTGACTATGCGTTCTTTGAGAGCACGGGAAACGATTTTGCCATCCTGGGAGAGGGGGAGATACCGGTGTATTACCTCCTCCGGGCGCTGGTGGACGGGACGGCCAGGCTTGAGGAGGTCCCGTCGCTTATCATGCGCGATGACCGGGAGAGGCTGCTGATCGTGAACCGGTGTGAGAACGCGGCCGTGACGGATCTCGACAGCCTCGGCTACCCAAGGGAGGAGGACAGCCTGACCGGGCGGCTCCGCCAGGGGGAGGTGGCCGGGATCCTGACCGGGCGGGGATGCCCGTTCCGGTGCTCCTTCTGCTATGAGGGGGCCAATGCAAAGAATGTCCGCTTCCGGAGCATTCAGAGCGTCATGGAGGAGATTGACTACATCCGGGCCCGGAACAGCCGGCTTCGCTTTATCTCCGTCTATGACGATACGTTTACGCTGAGCCGCAGCCGGATTCTGGAGTTTTGCCGGGAGATCCGCAAACGGGATTTGCTGTGGTTCTGCGAGGGGCACATCGCGTTCGCGGCCGGGCAGCCGGAGCTTTTGAGGGAAATGATCGCCTCGGGCCTTTCGTGCATCCAGTTCGGCATTGAGAGCGGCTCGAAAAAGGTTCTCGACGCATACGGAAAGCACACGGATTTTGACATGATCGTCAGGGCTGTAAAGCAGTGCAAGCGGCTGGGGATCCACAGCGTGACCGGGAATTTTATCATCGGCGGCGCATTTGAGTCAGAGGAGACGATTGAGGAGAGCAAACGCCTGGCCGGGGAGCTGATCCGTGCGGCAAAGGGAATTATCGAGCTGTATGCCGTCTATTTCGCGCCGTATCCCAACACGCGGATGGCCAGGGAGCCGGAGCGCTTTGGCATGACAATTCATGAGGAAGCGCAGGAGATGCGCCTGAACACCATGCGGACGCCTGTGGCCGGCACAACGGCGCTTTCAAGAAACGCGATCTATGATATCAGGCAGGACTTTGACCGGTTCCTGAGGGAGGAGTACCAGAGGGCCGCGGCAGCGCCGCGAAAGGCCGATGTGCTGCAGGGCTTATGCCACAACGGGAAGCGGATCAGCGTGAATCCGACCTGGGAGCGGCTCTATCTCGCTATGCCGCACATCGCGGTATTTGTGGAGCATCTGGCAGAGGAGGAGCAGCGGTTTGACGAAAACGGCTATATCATCCGCACCTTTGAGGACGTGAAGATAAACGGCGGCGTCCTGGAATCCGGCGCGGGCGTGTTTGAAGGGCTTGAAAAGGACATTCTCGCGTATGCCACAGGCATTTATTCGGCTTCGGAGATGGCAAAGCGCTTCGGCGCGCCGATCGGGGCGGTTGAGGAATGCTTTTATGCGCTGAATGAACGGTGCCTGGCGTATATGGCGCAGTTCTGATATTTTCTGGCGTCTTTGGCATGCGGGACGTGTGATATTCTCTGGCGTCCTCCGGGTATCCGGCGCGTTTTGCGCTATGTTGTGCCGGGGCATACTTCAGACACGCTTCGGACGGGCGGGAGAAGGCCCGGTACAGAACATTTGTAAAAGAAAGAGGGGGAATTATGCTCAACAGTGATTACAGGGATGCGGCCGCGCGGGATCTGGAAAAGGCGGATGCGGCCTACGGGGCGGCTTTTAAAAAGGCGGCCATGGATATGGAGCGCCTGCACAATTCGAGGCTGACGGCGATTCGGACCATTCAGCACATGGAGCGGTATATTGTGGCGCTGGCAAACCGGCCGCGGGATTTTGACAGGCAGTTGGGCGAGATCCGGCTGCGGTATGTGCGCTTCCAGGATACGTGCAGGCAGTTGAGGGAGGCGGAGCAGCGCGGGCAGGAGACGGCCGTGGGCTTTGGCATGGCCGGGGCCCTGGGCGGGGCCGGCGTGGCGGCGCTGGGGCCGACGGCGGCCATGTCGGTTGCCATGACATTCGGGACCGCCTCAACGGGGACTGCGATCGCCTCCCTTTCCGGTGCGGCGGCCACGAATGCCGCCCTGGCCTGGCTGGGAGGAGGCGCGCTGGCGGCTGGCGGCGGGGGCGTGCTGGCCGGGCAGACCTTCCTTGCGCTGGCCGGGCCGGTGGGCTGGGTGATCAGCGGCGTTTCCCTGGCCGGCTGCCTGCTGGCGGTGAATCTCTCCAACCAGGAGATCGCCAGGAGGACCGAGGAGAGCGTGGCGGCCATCAAAAAGGAGATGGAGCGTATCAAGGAGATCGATGCGCAGGTTTTGTGCTGGAATAAAGAGACAAAAGCGCTGTCAAACGCGATCATGAACCGTTTAAGCCATATCCGCGCAAACCGCAAGCGGGATTACACGGCATTCACGGACGACGAGATGAACGAGCTGGTCAGCCTGTTCAATTCCACTGAGGTTTTGTCACGGAAAATCGGGGAGACGATGAAGCAATGAGCTCGTATGAACTGGCGCTTGACAGGCGCGCAAAGGAAATCGAATGGGAAAATGATACGTGTGATCAATACGACTACAGGATCGCCGCCTTCTGCGGTCTGGCGGCCGGAGTAATCGACGCGCTCTTTGTGGGCGCTCCTGGCCAGGGGGCGCTTGGCCGACTGACAGACAAGGGCGCGGACGCGCTCGTGCAGAAGATCGCGGTCATGCTCTGGAAGGGAGATAAGCGAAGCAGCGCCGGCGGAAGGCCGAGGCGCGCGCCGGATACCCTGGAGAGGGCCATTTCCTATCTTGAACAGGCGTTTCCGGTAAATTACGACGCCAGGTACGCGGCGGATTTAAGGGATACGGGCGGCGCGCTTTCCTCCATGGCGGCCAAAAACCATCACCTTTTGTCCCTGGCGCATTCCCCTGACCTCATCGGACTGATTTTTTCGATCCTCGACCAGTTTACGGGCGGCGCCTCCTTTCTTTATAAAGGCAGGGTGATCCGGCTGATCCCCGTAAAGGATGCCAGGGGAAATAAGACTGCCTATATGCAGGGAACGACGTTTTCTTCAAAGCTGTTTTGCGGTATCTGCAACTGGCTGGGACACCTGGCGTCGGATCTGTGCGGTTCCAGCTCGACGAGAAGAGAGGGAAAAACCGGCCGCGGCGCGGGGCTGCCGATCCCCTTTTACAACCTGCTCCTGCTGATGAATTTCGGCAATTTCGACGGCGCGTCCTTTGCGGAGCTGGCGGTGAAGGTCTTTGAAGAGGGTTATGACCTAAGGCACGGCGCGGCGATGGCCGTTCCCGTGATGGTTGAGGAGTGCTCGATCAAGCTTATCTGGGCCCTGAAACGCCGCTTTTATGCGGGAAAGGACTGGAGCGAATGTATCCCGTCCTCCAAACACGCGGATTTGCGGATTATGCTTCTGGTGGGAAACGCCGCCCTGTGCCTCGTGGACGCCGCCGACGCGGCCATACGCGCCGCCGTCAGCGGGGGCAGTCCCCTGACGTTTGTGCTGCACTTAAACCTGATCGCCTGGGCCAGGCTCATTACGCTGATCTTTAAAGAGCTGCGCATCCGCTACGGCGCGGGGGTGGACGGGGCGTTCGCACAGTATCTGGCCGCGGCGGGGTTAAACGACGCGTACGCGCTCCGGCAGTATTATGAGCGCATGAACCGGCTGGACGCCACACTGGAACAAAAGCTTACGGAATTTGTAAGGGAGACGGAAAAAGAGTACGAACGCTTTATAAACGGCGTGAACCAGAGCCTGAATCCGGCCTGCGGCACGCCGCGGCAGAGGCAGGAGGCGAGCGTCGCATTTGCCCGGCGCCACGGCGCGGCGCCGGAGCGGATCATGGAGACGCCGGAGCAGTTGCGGGAATGGCTGGGGGGCGCGGACAGGCAGAAGAAGCGCTGACGGGAGGCGATCCACAGGAAATTGCCCCCGGCGCCTCCCCGCGCCTGATGCTGTGAGATTCCGGGCGCACATCAGAAGAACACAGGGGGAAAGGACAGTGGCAGACGAATATTTGACGGAAAGCGGAAGCGGGGAGACGGACAAGAGCGGCGCGGCGCAGCCATGCGCCGGGAAATGGGTGAAAAGCAGCCGCACGCTTGATCTGTATGCAAGGCTGTGCGAGGGCGGCTGTATCAATAAGCGGGAGGAGGCCAGGCGCTTCGGGGTGGACGGGCGGTCGATCCAGAGGGATATCGACGACATTCGGGGCTTTCTTGCGGAACGCGCCGTTTCCGACAGCGGGGAGAAGCGGGAGATCCTCTATGACCGGAGCAAAAGAAGCTTTATCATGGCCGGCTCCGGCGACTGCCTGATGTCGGACAGCGAGGCCCTGGCTGTCTCTAAGATCCTGCTGGAGAGCCGGGCGTTTACGAAAAAAGAGCTCGGCCGCATTCTTGACAAGATGATAGCCGGGTGCGTGCCGCAGGCGAACAGGAGGCCCGCGGCAGAGCTGATATCGAATGAGATGTACCACTATGTGGAGCTGGAGCACGGATCATCGGTGCTGGATAAGTTGTGGGAGCTTGGCAAAATTATCAGACAGAATAAACTTTTGGAAATTTCATACCAGAAAATGTCTGCCGGCGGCGGGATCGTGAAACGGATCGTGCAGCCGGCTGCAATCATGTTTTCAGAGTATTATTTTTATTTAAATGCGTTTATGGTGGAACGGGAGGAGAGAGGCAGGTATAAACGGAAGTATGCGTATCCGACGGTTTACAGGATTGACCGCGTCAGGGAATACCGGGAGATAAAGGGGAAGGCGGACGCGGCATACACGGATCGCTTTGAGGAGGGGGAATTCCGCAAGCGCGTGCAGTTCATGTACCCCGGAGCGCTCATGAAGCTGCAGTTTCGGTATACCGGGAAAAGCATCGAGGCCATACTGGACCGGCTGCCGACGGCCAGGGTCGTGGAGGCGGACGGGGATGAAGATGGGGATAAGAGGGGATATGTGGTGGAGGCGGAGGTGTATGGGAACGGAATCCTGATGTGGCTTTTGAGCCAGGGAAGCGCTGTTGAGGTTCTGCGGCCGGAGTCGGTGAGGGAGGAGATGAAGCGGATTTTGACGGAGATGCTGGGGAGGTATGATGGGGGATGATGTAATGATATTAAAAATAAAGAAAATACAGATATACAGGTGTTTCAGACAGCAATGAAAGAGTATATGCATTCTGGTGGGAAAAATCTTCCGAATCTGATGGATTATGCATCAAAACTTCATGTAGAAAAAGAAGTCAGAAAATATACGGAGGTCATGCTATGATTAGAGCGTGTTTGAAAATTGCTTTCTGGTAGCTGTGCGTGCCACTTTGTGGGAGATTTGTGCCAAATGAACGCGGCGTAGTGGGCTACGTTAAGTGAATTTGGCACAAATATACCGCGAAGTGGGGCGTGCAGATGCCAGGAATGAATTTTCAAACACGCTCTAGGGAGGATTACAACGAGTTTTTTGAGAAGAGCAAATACCTCTATGCCAAGATTCTGACCCTGTTCTGCGAATGCCCGCTGATTTTTATGGGCTACAGCGTGAGCGACCGGAATATCAGGGATGTGCT
This sequence comes from Otoolea muris, assembly GCF_943193115.1. Lineage (NCBI taxonomy): Bacteria > Bacillati > Bacillota > Clostridia > Lachnospirales > Lachnospiraceae > Otoolea > Otoolea muris. The sequence goes on along the minus strand of NZ_CALPCY010000025.1, from coordinate 12,468 downwards.
CACCACCATTGTGAACGCGCTGCCGCCGTCTGAGGAGGAAAAATTCAGGGAGCATGTCTGGATCCTGGGCTGGAGCGGGGAGGCGGGGAGGAGCGCGTCTGCAAAAAGAAGATCGAACTGTTGAACGGCAGCAGCCTGGAAGCAGCCTGCTTTGACCTTTACGATTACACGGAATTTTTCCGCGCCATCCGCTCCGTGACCGAAACACGCCGCCACAGGGAATTGAAATTCAGCATATCAGAGGATGTGATTGAGCTTCTCATCCGGCCCCTGTACGGGCGGCAGGACAGCCTGAAGGCAGCGGTGCGGGAGCTTTTGCAGAACGCCCTCGACGCCTGTCGGATGAAGAAAAAGGAAAAGGAAGAGCGCGGGGAGAAGGAAAGCGGCGCGGAGATCACCGTGCGCCTGGAGAAAGGGGGGGAGGATCGGTTCCTGGAGATCCGCGACAATGGGATCGGCATGGACGCAGAGGACGTCCGATCCCATTTTCTCACAGTGGGGAAGACCAACAAAAGGAACAGGAGGCTGGGAACCGTGGGGAAATACGGGATCGGCGTCCTGTCTGTTTTTCTAGCGGGTGATTATGCAGAGGTTTACACAAAAAAGGAAGGGGAGGAGCCCCTCGCATTCAAGCTGTACATAAAGGACAGCCAGAAGCAGGTGTCCTGGATAGAGGAGGGCCGCGCGGCGGGCCGGGGGAGCGCGGGGCGCTTCGGCGATGGTTCCGGGACCGCGGTCCGTCTCCGCCTTGACGACGCGCAGAGGGCCCGGCTTGGGGAAACGAACCCCCCGGACGGCCTGCTCCCGCTTTTTGGCCTTGACGCGTACATGACAGAGGAAGGGACGCGGATCACGGTCACAGAAGCGTCCGCGGGCTTTACCGCCATCCTGCCGTCCCTGCCGCCGGAAGCGTCCTTCTACCGGGTAAACGACGAGATCCGGATCTACCGCGCCGGATGGCCGGCCGCCGGTACGGCCGGGGAGGAGGAGACGGATGCGGACAGCGCGGCCCGTGGGCCGGAAAAGGGCAAAGAGCGCATCTGCTCCCGCAAAAACACCGTATTTTTTAACGGCATGATATCCCCGGCCACATTCAACTGGGGCGGGTATACGATGCTGCAAAAGAAAGCGATCCCTTTCATCGCCCTGAACATCGCGAACCTCGACGAGCGGGAGGGCGAATTCGGCGTCGCCCTTTCCAGGGAGAGCGCGGAGTTGTCCGGATCCATCGCAGAGGGGATCGCGCGGGGGATTTATGACATGGAGACGGATAAGGCGGCAGACCTTATAAAAAGCAGGGCGGACAGCCTGCGTGAGGAAAAGGCCGGGGCGGAGGGCTTAAAGGACACGCTGCAGAGAGAATGCGCTGTATTCGGGGGCTGCGATATCCTGCTGGAAGCCATGCAGGAGGGGGAGAGGAAGGGGTGCCAGCGCCTTCTGGTAAGCGCAGACAGGAACCTTAGGCATCTGGAGCTGTGGGGAAGAGGTGGCCGGGCGGAGGAGATCTTCTGCGATCCGCAGAGACGCCCGCTCCGGCTCTGCGGGTATTCGATGAGCAAACGGGAAATCGCGGATATCATCGAAGAGGAACGTCTGATCGCGATTTCGGTTCGCTACCTGGACGATTATATCGGAAACGCCACAGGGCCGTCGAACGGGTTGCGCGCGGAAGCAGTGAGGAGGATCCTGAAAGCCGTGGGAGTCAATTATTCACAGGAGCGGGACACCAGCGAAAAGCTGTGGGATTTTATCAGGCGCAGGAGGGAGTACGTCCGGAGCCAGTATACCGGGAAAAGCGACCAGGGGCTTCTGTGGCTGAAAGAAGAGTTTAAAAATTCATACGAACATCAGTTTGACAATGAACGCCTCATCCTTTTTGATTCCTCCTGGCTGGAGAATCCGGCGGATCCGGCCTTCTGCGCGGTGCTGAAGGAGAAAATCAAAAGACAGGGCCTTGCGGATCTGATCCGCGTTCAGGGATAAAACAACGCGGTTTGGCAGGAATGCCAGTCCGCCCCCGCCGGCTTTAGCCGGCCGGGGGGGGGTACTTTATGCAAGTTTAATAAAAGCCACTGGAGGAATTAACGGTATTCGTGATGAAGGATTGCTGGATTTGGCGTTAAATAATCCGTTTCAGTCATTTGGCGGAAAATAGCTTTATCCAGGCATTCAGGCAAAGGCGGCGCGTCTTTGTTTTGGATTAGTAAAAAATCATACAATGCTAGACGGAAACAAAAGACTTGGCGCGCATGTTATGTTAGTTTTTCTTGCATTAAATGGATATGAATTGTCTTACAGCCAAAAGAAGTTGATAGAAATGATAAAAAACTTGATTCATAGATGGGACTATGGTATTCTAAATTAAGAAGTATTTATTATTGAAAAAAGGAGCATTTTTTCAATAATCATGAATTGCAAGAAGAAAGCAGGTGAGTTTATGGCATATGCATTACAAGATGAAAAAGCGAACGAAACAATCAATTACGAAAAAATGCTTAAAATGCTTGACCGGGGCATTGACGATATGGAAGCCGGAAGAGAATTGCCTTTAACAGAAGCTTTTGTTAAAATTACTGAATTAAGGAACAGGCGGAGAAATGCAGAGGTATAAAGTTACCGTAACGTGGGAAGCGGTCTATGATATAGCCGAAATTGCAGATTATATAGAAGCGCAGTTTGGGATAGCGAGGGCTGACCGCTTTCAGGAAGAGATAAAGGAGCGTTTGGATAAAATTGAAATATTAGGCGGTATTTTTGGAAAGACATATCTATGTTATCGTGGATATTCCATTTACAAGAACCCATTTCCGCCGTCTATTATTTTTTACATTATCATTGAATCAGAAAAAGAAATCCATGTCTTAAGGGTGTTGAGAGAGGAACGTGATTGGGAAAGCATTCTTACAAGGCAACGTGATTATACATACTCCGAACCTACCATAAACCAAAATTCATCCCCCTCTTTTTCAGTCCAAAAATACAATCCGCTATCAGCAGACTGAAAAGCCTTATCTTTCCAGCATTCGTGCTTCAAATCTGTTTTATCCTCAGTTGCATCAGACTGTACGGGGATTTCTGTAAATTCTTCCCGTTGCGGTGTAATATCATTATTCATTGTGTTGGCTATAGTTTCACTATCCCTTTTCAAAAGAGAGCCAAAAACTATGATACAAATTAAGATAACCGCTACAAAGCCAATCATTACTAATCCGTATTTTCTATCTTTTTTATCCGTAGCCTTATTCTTATTACCGTTTTCTGTAGGAGTTCCACAGTTCGGACAGTATTTCATATCCGTAAAATCAGTACCACAATAAGAGGGGCTTCGCCCCTCTTAACTACTCGCTTCAAAAGGACATTTAGTTATGGGTCGGATAGACCCTCTGTTGGGTCTGTCCGACCCATTAAAAAAAACCCTTGTAAACCGAAATTTACAAGGGTTTAGTGCGGGAGATGGGACTTGAACCCACACGAGCATACACCCACAAGATCCTTAGTCTTGCCTGTCTGCCAATTCCAGCACTCCCGCATTTGGTGATTTCCTCACCAACGAAAATTAGTATAGCATATAATTTTCGGAAATGCAACTACTTTTTTCCTTTTTTTGATATTTTTTTACTCGCGCCGTAACCGTTCAGATAACCTCTGAACGGTTACCTCGCGCCGCCTGAACAGTTACTGCGCCCGGCCAAAGTATTTTTTATAGGTATACAGAAACAGGATGACGGCCAGCGCCGTGGAGAGGTAGTCCGCGGCGGGCTGGGCGGCGGCGAGCATGGGGGCCGTGTCGAACAGGCGGCGAAACGTCAGCAGGATAGGGATATAGAGCAGGCCCTGCCGGCTGACGGAGAGGATCAGGGAGGGGATCGCCGCGCCGGTGGACTGGATGGCGTTGATAAGTACAAACAGCAGTCCCATGACCGGGCCGGAGTATATGTAGATGCGGGCGAATGCGATGCCGTATCCGGAGGCGTCCGGGTTGTCTAAAAAGGCGTATACCAGGGGGCCTGCGCCGAGATAGCAGACAGCGGTCATGATAAGGCTTAAGCCAAGGGCGAGGCAGAGCGAAAATTTGAGTACGTCCGTATAGCGCTTCCTGTTTCCCGCGCCGAAGCAGTAGCCTAAAAGGGGCTGGATGCCGCTGCCCAGGCCGATCAGCAGCATGACGACGATCATATTGACCTTCATGGCAACGCCGAGCCCGGCCACGGTCATATCGCCGAAGCGCGACATGATGTTGTTTGTGATGATATTCGAGGCGCTCATGAGGATGCTGTTTAAAGAGGCGGGGACGCCGATGGCGAGCACGCCCGCGGCGATTCCGTCCTTTGCCGTGTAATCCTTTGGGCGGATGGAGAGCAGCGTTTTTCCGGACAGCAGGTGGCAAAGGTAAAACAGCGCGGCGACGACATTTCCGATCACCGTGGCAATGGCCGCGCCGGCCACATTCCAGCCAAGCCCCAGGATCATGACCGGGTCTAAGATGATGTTGGCCAGATTTCCGATGATCATGCCCATCATGGCGGTCCTTGCGTTTCCCTCGGCGCGGATGATGTTGCTGAAGCTGTTGCCGATGATCAGGGAGGGGATCCCGGCGGCGACGATGTTTAAGTATTGGGAGGTATAGCCCAGCGTGTCTTCGCTGGCCCCGATGGCGCGGCAGATGGGATCCGCAAACAGCCATATGAATGCCATGGCGATGACGCCGATGGCCAGTCCGGTCCAGAAACAGAAGGAGGACGCGCGCTTTGCCTTCTGTGGATTCCCCTCTCCCAGCATGCGGGATATCAGCGACGTGCCGCCGATGCCGAACAGCATGCCGACCGCCATAAAGAGCAGGAAGGCGGGCGTGGCAATGGATACGGCGGCTACCATGTAGGCGTCCTTTGTCTGTCCGATAAAAAAGGTATCGGCCAGATTGTAGACGAGCACCATGATCATACTGACAATGGAGGGCACGATGTTGCTGATAACCGCTTTGGGGACAGGGGCGTCCCGGAAGATTCCGGTTGATTTGTCCGCGGCGCTTTCGCTGCCCTGCGCGGGGCGCGCGGCTGTCTGCTCTGTGTAATTCGATGTGTGTTTATGTTGCATGTGTATCCTCTCCTTTGCATGGTTTTACAGGCTCCCCCGCCGCGTTGTCCGGCTCGTTTTGGCGGAGGTTGCTGTATATCTTAAGGAGCGATCGCTCCAGGATTTCCAAATCGGTTGCGGGTATGCCGGCGCAGAGAAGGGATTCGTGCTCCGCGTGGATGCCGAGATGATTTTTCATGGCCGTGAACCCTTTTTGGGTGAGCAGAATCGCTTTGCGCCGGGAATCCGCCGGGGGTTCTTCGCGGCGGATCAGCTCCTTTTTTTCCAGGATCTTTAATACGTGGATGACGCTGGTGTGTTTTACGCCGAAAAAAGCGGCGATGCCGGACAGGGTGTTTTGATCGCCTTTATGGAAATAGAGGTATTCCAGGATATCGATCTGCGTGCTGGTCAGGTTGCAGTCCCGGTATTCGTAGTTCCTCCGGCGTTCCAGGAGGATGTGGATTTTTTTCAGGTAAAGGCCGATTTGGTTCATGGCAGTCCTTTCTGTGATTGGTTTGTTACAAGTGATATGTATTTTCTTGTAGCATGCTACATTATAACGTAGCATGCTACATATGTCAAGAGGGAAAATGGCGTAACGGCTCAGACAGTTCCTTACTGTTCACACACCAGCCAATGCGAGGTGTTTTTTGTGAGTGCAGCGCAGCGGAAGTCACGGAAAACCCGAGGGCAGGGAATACGGCCATTTGATTTGCCTGCAGCGAAGTGCTATACTTGTCATAACAGTTCCTTACAGTCAACTCTCCCGCTGCAGGCAACGGAGTTGTTGGCCCCCGCGGCAGTCGCCAAATGTGCATGCAGGCATGCCTGCCTGGCAACTGCCCGCGGGAACAAAGGAACAGATTTCGGAGGGATACAGAAGGTGAGAAAACCATGGTTTTCAAGGTGTTTTCGCAGTTGTGTTAATTGGAAACGCGCGTTTGTGCGGCTCTGTTTCATGTTTCCCGTATACGGGCTGGTATGCGGATGCGGGTATTCGGGGGAGGAAAGACAGCGGATGCGCGAAATTGAGCAGAGGGGAGGGGAATACGCGGCGCGGTATGTGCGGGAGAAATACGGTTTTACGCCGGAAATCCGTCAGGTGACGGCCTGCACGGAGCGCGGCGGCGCCGGGTGAGCTGCTTTCACAGGTGTATTCGGTTCGGACAAAGGAGCGGGGAGAGGTGGTGGTTTATATACCGGCAGAGCTGTTTTCCCAGCGCGGGGCAGGGGGTTCGGTGTGGATCCGTCATTTTTATGAGGGGAAATGGCGGCAGTATGAGCCGAATCTGAAGGCGACAGCGGACCGGGCCTACCGCTTTTTTACGTTTTACGGCGTCGATGGGGGAAATTTTGATTTTGCATTTTGGAAGGGCGGGCGCTGAATACGCCTGTTTATGGACAGGCAGGGGCGCGGCTGCTGACAAAATTTGCCATGCATATTGTGACAGAGACGGGACAAATTATGGGATAGATACGATAAATACAGGAGAGCCGCATCTGTAACCGTTCAGGGGATTTGAACGGCTGCAGCGTTTTTTCTGTTTGGTTAAAATGGATATATGCGGGAAATATGCATGGGAAGGAGCAATGGGAATGCAGAAGGGTAAGGCAAGCCTTTGGTATGAGACGCCGCCTGTGATCGCAGCGGCAGCTTCGATCGTGGGGGAAAAGGAGGGCGAGGGGCCTCTGGCGGGCTGTTTTGACCGGATCGAGACGGACGCCATGTTCGGGAAGAAAACGTGGGAGGAAGCCGAGAGCGAGCTGCAGCGCCAGACCGCGCTTTTGTGCCTTGAGAAGGCGAAGCGGGCGGAGACGGAGATCCGCTACCTGTTCGCAGGGGATCTGCTGGGGCAGATCGTGGCCACCTCGTTTGGCGTGCAGGAGCTGGAGATCCCCCTGTTCGGCCTGTACGGGGCCTGTTCGACCATGGGGGAGGCGATGGCGCTCGGCTCTATGACGGTCAATGCGGGCTATGCGGACCGGGTGCTTGCCATGGCGTCCAGCCATTTTGCGTCAGCAGAACGCCAGTTCCGGTTTCCGCTGGCTTATGGGAACCAGCGGCCTCTTTCCACGACATGGACCGTGACCGGCTGCGGCTGCGTGATGGTGGCCAGGGAGGGGGAGGAACATCCGCAGGCTGGGGAAAAGCCCTATGCGCGTATCAGGGGCGTTACGACCGGAAAGATTGTGGACATGGATTCCAGGGATTCGATGAATATGGGGGCTGCCATGGCCATGGCGGCGGTGGACACGATTCTGCAGAATTTCCGCGATCTGGAGGTGGTTCCCGGGTATTATGACCGGATCATCACCGGCGACCTGGGGGTGGTCGGGCAGAAGATTCTGTTTGATATTATGGAAGCCGCGGGGTATGACATCCGGGGAATCCATATGGACTGCGGGATCGAGATCTTTGACAGCGCCGCGCAGGATACCCACTCGGGCGGGAGCGGCTGCGGCTGTTCGGCTGTCACGCTGTGCGGAAGCATTCTCCCAAAGCTTCAGAGCGGGGAGTGGAAGAGGGCGCTGTTTGTGCCGACCGGCGCGCTGCTCTCCCAGATCAGCTTTAACGAGGGGCAGAATGTTCCGGGAATCGCCCATGCGGTTGTCCTGGAGCATATGTAGCATACGGGAATCGCCCATGCGGTTGTCTGGGGCATATGTAGCGCAGAGGAAACCGCCGGGCGCGCCGTCTGCGCGGTTAAGAGGACGGCGGAATAAAAAGGAGGTCAAATTATATGGAGGCAATGGATTATCTGAAGGCGTTTCTGGCAGGGGGAGCGATCTGCGGGGCGGTTCAGATTTTAATGGATAAAACAAAGATGATGCCGGGGCGCATTATGGTGCTTTTAGTGGTGGCCGGGAGCATCCTCGGCGGGATCGGCCTTTACGAGCCCTTTTCCAAATGGGCCGGGGCGGGCGCGACGGTTCCGCTTCTCGGGTTTGGAAACACGCTCTGGAAAGGCGTGAAGGAGGCGATTGACGCAGAAGGCGCGCTCGGGCTTTTTAAAGGCGGGTTTAAGGCCGGGGCGGCGGGGATCGCGGCGGCGCTCATCTTTGGCTACGCGGGGTCGCTGGTGTTTAAGCCGAAGATGAAGAGCTGAGGCGCAGCCGTTCAGAGTGATCGGAACGGCGGTAACAGTTCAGATAGGTCAGCGCGTTCACCGCACTGACCGTACGAAAACATAGTGGTTACGAGCATACGGCCCTATCGCCTCAGGCGATTCCGAATGGCCGTATGCCGTAACAGTTCAGGGTTATCTGAACTGTTACGAACGGCGGGTTATACGCAATGTTATGCGAAACAAAGGATTGACAACCGTGGGACAGTCCGATATAATAGAGCCGTTAAACCAGCGGATATGGCGGAATTGGCAGACGCGCCAGATTTAGGTTCTGGTGGGAGACCGTGCAGGTTCGATTCCTGTTATCCGCATCAAAAAACCCTTGTGTGAAATCAGGGGTTTTTTGTATTTGCGCCCTGTCCGCCTCTTCGGATCCGTTCCATGATATCCGAGATGGCGACGATGTCCGGAAATTCGGCCTCGTCAATCTCAATTCCAAACTGATCTTCGATCTGCGTTAAAAAATACACAATCGTAAAGGAATCCAGTTCCAAATCCTCAATGATGGCCGAGGACTCTGTGACGGGCCTGTCTGTATAATCCTTTAATATTTCCCTGATTTGTTCGAGCATTGTCTTTCCTCCTGATGAAATGCGGCGGCTCTTTGACGGTTTTTTGCGGGAAGGCGTTTTTCTGCTGCATAGACAGCGCCCGCCTGCTCCGTCTGCCGGCGCGGTTCGATCTATCGATTCGGTTTTCGCGTAACTGTTGAAACGCAGCGGCTACGCTCTTCTTACTGTTCACGGGGCTCATCTTCTTGTACGGCGTAGCCGTACAAGAAGCATCGGGCGTCCGCCTGATGGGGAAAACTGGCGGAAAACAGCCTTACAAGCGAGCTTGACGTCTGTTTTCCGCCAGTTTTCCCCGCCCTGTGAACTGTAACAATTATTATAGCAAATTGCAGTAAAAAAGTAATGCTTTTTTATCCATTTTCCGTTATAATATACATTGAGACAATGCCTGGCCTCATCCGGCGGGCCTTGTTATTTTCGGATGACTACAAAGGAGTGCATGCTATGCTGAATTCTACGAACAACTCAATCGGCACGTTTCATATGGTTCCTATGGATGTGATCGAGGGCTTTGAGGTCAGGCCGGGCCTTTATGAGCTGAACGGGGCGATGGCGATCCCGGTGGGGGTGAATTTCACGATCCATTCCCATGGGGCGACGTCATGCGAGCTTCTCTTATTCCACCGCATGGAGGATACGCCGTACGCGGTGCTTAAGTTTCCGGAGCGCTACCGCATCGGAAATGTATATTCCATGATTGTGTTTGGCCTTCATATTACGGATTTTGAATATGCATACCGGCTGGACGGCCCTTACAATCCGTCAAAGGGGCTTTTATTTAATAAGGACAACATTCTGCTGGACATCTATGCCAAGGCGGTCACGGGCCAGAGCGTGTGGGGCACGGAAAATAAGAAGGGAAGCTTTTATAAGGCCCGGGTGGTACAGGACAATTTTGACTGGGGCAATGAGCCGAACCCTCTGATCCCCATGGAGGATCTGGTGATTTATGAGCTGCACGTAAGGGGCTTTACGAGGCACGGCTCGTCCGGCGTTTCCTTCCCGGGGACCTTTTCGGGCGTGATGGAGAAGATCCCCTATTTAAAAGAGCTGGGCGTCAATGCCGTGGAACTGATGCCGGTCTTTGAATTTGACGAGATGAAAGACTGCCGGGAGGTGAACGGCAGGAAGGTGCTGGATTACTGGGGCTATAATACAGTCAGCTTTTTTGCGCCCAATACCAGCTACACGAGCCAGCCGGAGTATAACCGGGAGGGGAATGAGCTGAAGAACCTGATCAAGGCCCTTCATGAGAATGGGATCGAGTGCTTCCTGGATGTGGTGTTTAACCACACGGCCGAGGGGAATGAACAGGGCCCCAGCTTTTCGTTCAAAGGCTTTGACAACAATATTTACTATATGCTTACCCCGGACGGGTATTACTACAATTTCAGCGGCTGCGGCAATACCTTAAACTGCAACCACCCCATTGTGCGCCAGATGATCCTGGACTGCCTGCGCTACTGGGCTGTCTCGTACCATGTGGACGGCTTCCGCTTCGACCTGGCCAGCATCCTGGGGCGCAACCAGGACGGCGCGCCGATGAGCAACCCGCCGCTTTTGCAGGCGCTGGCCTTTGATCCGCTCCTGGGTAATGTGAAGCTGGTCGCCGAGGCGTGGGACGCGGGCGGGCTCTACCAGGTAGGAAGCTTCCCGGCCTGGAACCGCTGGACGGAGTGGAACGGCAAATACAGGGATGACATGCGCGATTACTTAAAAGGGGACTACGGCCTCTCCTCCGTGGCGGCGCAGCGGATCACAGGCTCCCGCGATCTGTATGATCCGGTCTTCCGGGGACACAATGCGTCCGTGAATTTCTTAAACTGCCACGACGGCTTTACGCTGTGGGACATGTATTCCTACAGCCGCAAGCACAATGAGGATAATGGATGGTGCAATGTGGACGGAAGCGACGACAACCGGAGCTGGAACTGCGGCGTCGAGGGGGACACGGATGACGGGGAGATCCTGGCGCTTCGCAGAAGGCTGGCCAAAAACGCCATGACGGCGCTGCTGATGAGCCGCGGCACGCCCATGTTCCTCTCCGGGGATGAGTTCTTGAACACGCAGTACGGAAATAATAACGCGTACTGCCAGGATAATGAGGTGTCGTGGCTGGACTGGGATTTCCTGAAACAGAACGGGGAGCATTTCCGCTATGTGAAGCATATGATTAAGCTGCGCAAGGAACACGATGTGGTGCGCAAATATGCCGGCTGCTGCTCCTTCGGCTTCCCGGAGATCCAGGTAATCCGGCCGGATCAGCGGACCAAGGTCCTGTGCATCGTCTATGCAGGCCGCAACCACGACGACACAGAGGATGATGTGATTGCCCTGGCGATCAATCCGTACTGGGAGGATCAGCCCTGTTTCCTGCCGGCCGCGCCGCACTGGCTGAAATGGAAGATCGAGGCGGACACGTCCTTACAGTATCTGCCCGGGGGCGCGCCGGATCCGGCGCAGCCGGCGTTTCTGGACGGCTGCCAGGTTACGATGGGGCCGCGCTCCGCGCTGGTTTTGACGGCGGTGTCGGCTTTGGAGGAGAAGCCGGTTTCTCATCTCTCAATAAGGGGATAAAAAAAGGCGGAAAAAAACAAAGGAGGATCCGGTTCAATCCGCCTCCTTTGTTTTCTTCCGCCTGTCCGCTGGTATATATCGGCTAGAGCGTGTTTGAAAATTGCTTTCTGGTAGCTGTGCGTGCCACTTTGTGGGAGATTTGTGCCAAATGAACGCGGCGTAGTGGGCTACGTTAAGTGAATTTGGCACAAATATACCGCGAAGTGGGGCGTGCAGATGCCAGGAATGAATTTTCAAACACGCTCTAGGCCGGCTTCCATGCTGTGGCTGTGCTGTGAAGCTGTGCATTACTCTAAATCAGCTAAGACGGCCAGCTCTGCGTAAAGGGATTCTCTGACAACCTGCATGGCATAGTCTGCGGCAAGCAGCCTGTCTGTCACATCCGCCCGCCCTTTCAGACAGGCGTTCCTGGCCTGAGAAAACAGATGTTCCACCTGTCCTGCCGAAGACTCGAGCAGGGAGAGCATTCTGTCGTGATTTTCCATATCGTCCTTTGGAATTTCCACATGTTCACACTCTATTGTCCGTTCCCGCAGGACAGCGATCGCAGAATCCATATCTGCCAGAAATTCCATTTTTTCTGCCCTGACAGCGTTCCTGTAAGCGGAATATTCATGGATCCGTTCCCCGTAGTGATCAACCAGATCATATATTTTTTCCAGAACAGCGTCAATCTGTCCGGTGTCCTCAATTTTATATGTTTCCGGTATCCCGACATCCTCCTGATATGCAGCGCTTCCCCTGCGGTTTGTCAGGATGCAGCAGCCGCAGACGGCGGCCTCCCTGGGGATGCGGTCTTTTCCCGGATGATCGCCAAAATCGACGTACAGCCTGGCCTGGCACATCAGACTGGCCATCTCCAAAGGCTGATAGCCGCTCAGCGGCTCCCACCTGATATCGTTCCGGCAGGCCCTTATAACAGGCTCTAAATGATGGTAGCCTTTGCTTGGATTATAGAGGCAGAGTTTTTTTCTCTCATAGGTCTTTTGATGGAATGCGGCGAATTCCATTATATCGTCATTTATGAAGTCTTTGAGCGGGGGAGACTGTCCGAAAACTCGGACAGTTATAGAATGAAAAAAGGGTAGATACATCCGGACAAAAACGGATGATTT
>NZ_CALPCY010000024.1:0-75463 GCF_943193115.1 Otoolea muris | reverse complement strand
GGAACTTTTTACCGCATTATCCTTGTGATTACAATGGTTTTTGCGGCTTGTTCCGATAAAAATTTTATTCCTATAACCACGGTTATAGGAACATTCCTATAATCTTTGCAAGCAATGGATAACGATATTCTTTACGAATATCGCTATCCACCGCTCCGTCCCTGCGGGACGTTCACTTTGCTTGTTGGGGACACCCCAAGCCCCGGCAAAATGCGCTGCCGCTTTTTTGCGAACACACCTTGCGGTGTGGCTTTTCACACAGCAGAGCCTGCGTGTACTCCCTGCGGTCGTTCCTGCCGCGCTCCGCGCAGCAATGGTCAGTCCTGATACCGCTCCGGACAGTAAAAGATCAGAAGGTCTATCTCTCTCGTATCTTCATCATCCATATCCCTGTTATCACAGGAAACATAATAATCGCCAAATGTAAATGCCGTGATCCTTTCCTCAAAAAGCCGTATATCACCGGTGTCAAAATCGATCACTCCCACGCTCAAAGGGCCATCAGTCCAGCAGTTATCCAATGTCTGATTCAGACAGTCCGTACACAGGTGGGAAGCTGCCTGGTCTATGTCCAGCGCATCTTCTTTATCAAACGATAGATACCCATGGGCATAGCCTCTGTTTGTGTCTGCGGATACAGAGAGAAAGAATCCATCTTCTCCAGTATTTGTGATATGGGTCGAGGAACCATTTTCTGGTTTTTTAATCGGATCCCCAAGATCATCATACCGGTTGATCGTCACAGGAGCCAGGTCAAACGAGTTTAGATTGATAATTCCAAGATTTTCCTGCCCACGGTACAAAGGCAGCGCGGTTCCTGTCGCTTCCCCACAGATCAGGCAATCCTCTTTTGATGTATTGGAGTAGTAATATCCAGAAGTTTCCTCCAGGGTATCTTCTGGAATATCTGTCTCTGCTGACGTATTCTCCACATAGCTGTCAGGCTGGCATCCAGCCATAAGAAATACAAGGAAAAATACCGGAACCAACAGCCTCCTTTGCTGCTTTTTTGCTAAAAATCCTTTCCCTTTCATTGGAACACCCTCCTGTCATGGTAAATCATTCATATTTATCATTATATCTAGTTCAATCAGATAACTCAAACAAAATATACAGTTTATCCAGATATAAACACCATATGTGTAGGGTACAATTATACAAAAGGGGCGGCGGTATATGTTTGAGGATCTATTTTACGACAGATTGGTGAAATTGAGAGTGGAAAAGGGCGTTTCTGCCAGAGAAATGAGTCTGGCGATCGGACAAAGTTCCGGATATATCAATGGGCTTGAGAACCGGAACGGCTTTCCGTCCATGCAGGTATTTTTCTATATCTGTGAATATCTGGGCGTTACTCCATCCGAATTTTTTGACAACGGCAACGGCCATCCTTCCGAATACCGGGAATTGCTGAAGGATCTGGATGCGCTGGACGAAACGAGCCGCCAGAATGTGTTAGCGATCATCAAAGGCTTGAAGCGTTGAAGGGCAGAAGAGAAGGACATGAGAACGGTTTATCCGCATGTCCTTTTTGTGATCTACGATACTTCCTGTTTCTACTTCTGCATAAGATCATAACAGCTTCTCTTTCCAGCAGCCGCCTTCATTCCACAGATAACATTCACTGATCGTGTCATCATGGATCAATCTCAACACGCGCTCCATTCCGGGAGCCAATTCTCTTTTTAAAAAATCTTCTTCGGAGATCCAGCTGACTTCTCCTTCTTCAGAGGAACACAATTTCCCCATATATTTTTCAGCCAGATAGATATACACCATATGATGTACGTTGTCACAGAACCAGTGATAGAACCCACAAAACTTCGGGGCCTCGATCACAAGACCGGTTTCCTCTCTGACTTCACGGACGACTGCTTCCAGAAATGTCTCATCCCGCTCCACATGGCCGCCTGGGAATGTGGCTCCCTGGTATCTGCCGCCGACTTTTTGGAGCATCACCAGGTTTCCCTCACCGTCAGAGATCATGCACATATTCATAAATCTTACCTTTTGGTTCGGGTGCCGGGTTTTCTCCTTACTGCCGCTGGTATCTGTTTCTCTGCGGATCCGTTTATATAACTTCACTTTGATGCTCCGATAGTGCCTGGCCACCTCACCATAAGGGATCCAGATACCCGCCTTTTCGATCCGGTCATAGACAGCGGACAGGACAGCAGCTTCTTCGTCTTTTTTCTCCGGGCATTTTCCATTCTGGTCATGATAGCATTTCGCTTCCTCATACATCCAGACATAGATCTTTTCTTTCTGTTTCAGCTTCAAATGGGAATACTTTTTATCCGTCTGAAGGAGCCTGCCGTCTATCATTTTGTGGTTTTTCCGTGACAAAATACCATACCTTCTTTCTCTTTAGAAGCATAACAGCCATATTGGCATTTTCTTTTACCATTGGCATTATTACTACACTACTTTTTGCATTTCGGCAAAACGGTTGAATGGGCAGTGCCTGTCATGGATAACTGCCTCTATCAATCGGAATCTATAATACCATGATCAATGTTCCGACAGTAATAAATATAGAGCCGATCGCCGATCTTGCAGTAAATTGTTCATGCAAAAACACAAAAGCCATAACAAGGGTGATAACAACACTCAGCTTATCAATCGGAACAACTTTTGACGCTTCCCCCATTTGTAGAGCCTTGTAATAGCATAGCCATGATGCCCCTGTTGCAAGTCCCGAAAGAATAAGAAACCACCAACTTTTTCTGGATATTTCTGTAATTCCATTTTGCTGTTTTGTAAGAAAAACCATTCCCCATGCCATAACTAAAACAACAACCGTTCTAAGGGCTGTTGCAAGATTGGAATTAACTCCCTCGATCCCAATTTTTGCCAATATAGATGTAACTGCCGCAAAAACAGCGGACAGGATTGCAAACAATAACCACATAATGAACTCTCCTCGTATAGATCCCGATCCTTCAACATCTTTATTATACTATAACAGATTCCATCAGTGAACAGGATCTTACGCAAAAAGGAAGGATACAGCCGCCATGCTGACAAGCTGTATCCTTCCTTCCGTTCTCAATTCGTCTGGTGTCTGGCTCACCGCTCGGTTTCCTGCCTTTTCTGCCGTCCGTTCTCCGCCGGTTCCAATCCCAGGATCCGGTCAACATTCTGCTTTGCGGTCTGGTAGTCGATCATATCCTTCCGGGCCGCTTTGTATTCCTCATACCGTTCTTTTTTCTCCGCCAGCAGGGCGGCATATTCTTCTGAAAGTTGCGCCACTTTGGGTATCGCCTTACCGCCCAGGGCATCAAAGGCCGCCTTTGCCGCTTCATGCTTTTTGATCTCGTCTGCATGTTCCGCCCGGTATTCCTTTTTATACCGGGATCTTTTATATTCCCTGTAAATTTCCCGCGTTTTGGAATAATTGATGATGTGGGTCTTTAGCTGCGCCACTTCCGCCATACGCCCTTCCAGCTGTTTGATGCGGAGGGAGAGGGTGTCAAAGGCTTCCCCGGCAGCTTGCGCGCGTGTTTCCAGTTCGCCATAATCGGTGATGCCGTTCTCCACAAGGAAATTCAGCGTCTTTGCCGCCTCCTTCAGATTGAACACTTTTGCCCAGCGTTCGTATCCTTTTCCCTTCCCGGCCTGCATCTTTGCCTGGATATCCACAAGGAGATTGACCTTCCTGCCGGGAGCCTTCCGTTTTGTTTTCTCCGGTGCCGGTCTTTGGCGTGTGCCGGCGATCCGCTCCTGCAGGGCTTCCTTTGTATAATCATCCCCCAGGCGCTGGGAACGGGTGAACCGAAGCTGTCCGGGAGCCAGAAATTCCAGTGACTTTCCCCGGTGCTTGATTTCATAGCCTTCTTCCCTCATGCGGGCCAGGAACGCTTCAAAATCCCTGCACTCCGGCAGCACCCGGTCAATGGTCTGCCGCAGCTGTTCCTTATAACTGCGCCCGCGCTTTGCCGCCGCCTTTTCCTGATACCGCTGTCCTCTTGCCTTTGGATCTTCGATCACAGAATACCCATGTTCCCGGCATATCTGGTCGTTCAGGCGGCGGAGGGCGAGGGCAGAGTTATAAAAATTGTTGAACTTGCCGTCACATTCCAGGTTGGTGCTGTTAAACTCCACATGGTTATGGATATGGGCCTTGTCTACATGGGTGGAAACAAGAAACTGGTGTTTCCCCTTCGTAAATTTCATGGCCAGTTCATAGCCCAGTTTGTTGGCCTCTTCCGGCGTGATCTCCCCCGGCTTGAAGGACTGGATGATGCGGTAGGCAATGATGTCCCGTTCCTTTGGCTGGCTCCGTCCGGTAGTAGCTTCATAGAGCAGCTTGCTCATTTCAAATTCTTCGGCGGCGGTTTCCGGGCTGCACATATAAGATGACACCAGTTCGCCGTCTTTGGTCTTTTCTTTTTTCTGGTCATAATCCAACCGGTCATGGAGCGTCTGGCTTCGTGACCGGCTTCCCATACTTTTACGCGGGAGCAGGTCGGAAATCGCCATATGGTTTCCCCCTTTCTTTGTTTTTTTATGCTTCCCGGCTCATGTCCTTTCTTCACATCTGGAAGTGGGACGCGAGGTAGCCCTCTGCCGTAGCAGTTCATTGTAATCTTTTCCACAGACGGCAGGCGGCGGATTGTCCGCGATCACCTGGATACGCCGGGAGAGGACGGCATCTTCCCGGAGCGCTTCCCGGATCTTTTCCATTCCCAGAAGCCCGGCCCGGTCGTTGTCCAGGCAGAGGCTGATACAGGTGACAGCCTGATGCTCATGCAGAAACCGGAGCAGGGCGCGGGGCGCTGTGCCGCCCAGGGAAAGGTAATGGTTCTTACCAAAGTCCTCCCCCTGGAGTTTTAAAAGGGTAGCGACAGAGAGTGCGTCAATAGGGCTTTCCGCTACCGCAAGGAAAGGGCTTTCTTTATCAGATGCGGGCAGGCAGAATCCGTACCGTTTATCGCTTCCTTCCACATCCATCTTAAAATTCCCATATGTCCCACGCAGGAAAGCATACCGCGCTTTTCCCTCCAGGTCACGCCCTACAAAGACACAGTTCTGGTAGCGTCGGCTCTCATACAGGATCCTTTTTCCGATGCACTGGCTGATGATGTCTGCATCGATTCCGCGCCCTTGCAGGTAGGACACCATCGCCCTCCCGCAGCGGTTTCCTTCCGGGAGGGAAAAAGGCTTCGGCTGTCTGGCCTCCGGCTCCGGCCTTGGCTTTTCCCATACCGCCGCCCCGCGTTCCCCGCAGAGCAGTTCTACGGCGGAGACAAAGCCCATCCCCCGCACTTTGATGAGATAGTCCAGGGCTGTCTTTCCTCCGATCCCCCGGCTGTGCCAATGCCATTTGCCGTTGGATATTTTCAGGCTGTCATGGGTCACGGTACGGTATTCGCTGCCGCCGCACCGCCTTAATTCCTGCGGTTCATAAGTCTGCAAATAGGAGAGCAGATCCCATTCCTTTGCCCGCCCGATCTGTTCTTTTGTCACTCCGGGCATATTCTTTCACCTCCGATATTTTGAAATAAAAAAGGCGGGCACGGGAAGATCGATTTCTCCCGTGCCCATCCGTTCACAGGCTGGCAAATTTCCGGAGCAGTTCCAGAAGCCCCGCCTGCGCCGCCGTGTATCCTTTTTTCAGATCGTCCACGTCCTCGGCGTAGAGGTTCCGTGTCTCGTTGCAGCGGCGGGCAATCTGGTTTGTGTTGGCGGATATGGAGCGCAGGAGTTTACACAGTTCCTTTACGCTCTCCATATCCAGGCGGACGATGTATCCGTCCACAGCCATTTTCCGGAGATAGGCACGTTTATTCCTGGTGCCGGCCTGCCGCATCTTTTTTTCGATCAGTTCCATTTCCTCCGGGGAGACTTTAAAGAAAAGCCCAATGGTGCGCCCCTCGTTTTTCCGCACTAGATCACCCCCCGTTCCTGGCTTTTCTCTCTGCCGGAATTGACCGGCGCGGGACGTTCATATTCCTTTAACGATCTCAGTATGGAGGGTTTTCCTGCGGTTCCTTCCTGCCTTTTGCCGTCCTCCGGCACCGGTTCTTCTTTTACATCTTCCTTCCCCGATCCCCTCCCTTTTTCTTCATTGTCAAGGGCAATGTTCAGTTCCGCAAGACGGGCGGATTTCTCCGTCAGTTCTTCTTCCTGCGGGAACGGTCGGTCGGCTTCCTCCTTTGCGCTCTCCAGTTCCGTATGCAGCCGCTTTAAGTTCTCTTGGTGGTTTTCAAGGCTCTGGGGAATCTTTTCCAGCGCGTTATTGATACGGGTGATGTTTCCCACAATGTCATTGGATAATTCCGCCGTATGGGTCAGGTGCTGTTTCATGGTCACTTTGAATTTTGTGCCGTCAAAACAGAGTTTCATAGGAAAGCCCCGGTAACTGCCCAGGTCGATATCCTTGTCCGGATCTTCCATCAGGCGGCAGGCCGCCACGATCGCCTGTCCTGCTTCCTTCCGGTCGGTGTAGACCGTCCCCATGACTTTCATGGAAAAAGCGTCCTCTTTGACAGGATGTGCCTCCAGAAGCGGCAGGTCAGCTTTCAGGCAGTCGATGAACAGTTCCGTCTCTTTGATCTTGTTGGGGAAATAGCCCCTTACTCTGTCCTGCATCTCGTACTGCTGCGCCGTATGGTTGGATTTCAACATTTTCAGCTTCGTCACCTGGATATCCAGATCCATCTTTTCCTTGATCCTTGGGTCGCCGGTAGCCAGCATCTTCACTTCCGCGTAGGAAAGGGCGGTCGCGTCCACGTCCTCAATGGAACGGGCCGGGGATTTGCTGGTCATGATCTGGCCGATGAATTTCTGTTTCGATTCCACCAGCCCCCAGGTGTACGCATCAAAGGTTCCTTTAGTCACATAACGGAAGATCTTTACATGGTCATTTTCGTTGCCCCTGCGGACGATACGGCCCGCCCGCTGTTCCAGGTCAGCCGGCCGCCAGGGGCAGTCCAGATCATGGGAAGCGACCAGTTTTGTCTGTACGTTGGTTCCGGCTCCCATCTTCTGTGTGCTGCCTAAAAGGACGCGTACCTGGCCGCTGCGGACTTTGGCGAACAGTTCCGCCTTCTGGTTCTCCGTGTTGGCGTCATGGATAAAAGCGATCTCTTCCGCAGGGATCCCCCTGGCGATCAGCTTCTTGCGGATATCCTCATAGACACTGGTTTCCATGACCATTTCTTCTCCGTTTTCCGGCTCTTTGATGTCGCCAGGTTCCCCGGCTTCCTTTTCGGTTTCTTTTTTCTGCTCCACACGCCCTTTTGGGGTGGAGAGGTCGGAAAAGATCAGCTGTGCGCCTTTTGTCGGGGTGCTTTCCTGCCAGATCTGGAATACATTTTCCACACAGGCGTTGACTTTGCTGCCGGGGTCGTCGGGGAGCAGTGGGTTCATGATACGCTGGTCTAGGGCCAGTTTCCGCCCGTCCGACGTGATCTTCAGCATATTGTCGATACTGGGGTCTATTTTTTCTTTCCGTATCTTTTCTGCCCGTTCTGCCAGCCCCTGCACCATCTGTTTCTGTGCTTCGCTGGGTTCCGTCTGGATCGTGATATATTCCGCTTCCGGAACCGGGAGTTTCAGCATGTCAGCAGTCTGTATGTCAGCGGCCTCTTTCCAGAGGTTCATCAGTTCCGGCAGGTTGTAGAACCTTGCAAACCGCGTCTTTAACCGGAATCCGGTTCCCTCCGGCTTGAGTTCCACCGCCGTCACCTGTTCGCCGAATGTTGCCGCCCAGTTGTCGAAATGTTTTAAGCTGCGCGTTCTCCCGGTGCTGTCCTGATAGCCCTGCTCCAGCATGTGATACTGGAGGTAGCGCATCATGGTATACAATTCTACCATGGAATTACTGACGGGGGTTCCGGTGGCGAATACAACACCGCGCCCGCCGGTGATCTCGTCCATGTAGCGGCATTTTGCGAACATGTCACTGGATTTCTGTGCCCTTGTCTGGCTGATACCGGCCACGTTCCTCATTTTGGTGTGCATGTAAAGGTTCTTAAAACTGTGCGCCTCATCTACAAACAGACGGTCAACGCCCAGTTCCTCAAAGTATACGGTGTCGTCTTTTTTCTTGTCATGGAGTTTTTTCAGGTCTGTGGTCAGGCTCTTTTTTGTACGCTCCATCTGCTTGATCGTAAATTTTTCATCCTTATTCGCCTTTGCTTCCGCGATCGCGTCTACGATTTCCCGGATCTGTTCCTCAATGATCGCTTTCTGCCGTTCCGGGGAGATTGGGATCTTTTCAAACTGCGAATGGCCGATGATCACTGCATCATAGTCACCAGTGGCGATACGGGCGCAGAACTTTTTCCGGTTTTTCGGTTCAAAATCCTTTTTTGTGGCCACCAGTACATTCGCACCGGGATAAAGAGCCATAAAATCGCCGCCCCATTGTTCCGTTAAGTGGTTCGGCACGACGATCATGGATTTTTTGCACAGACCCAGCCGCTTACTCTCCATAGCAGTAGCTACCATCTCAAACGTCTTTCCGGCGCCCACTACATGGGCCAGCAGGCTGTTCCCTCCGTAAAGGGAGCGGGCAACGGCGTTCCTCTGGTGACGTTCCATATGGATCTCCGGGTTCATGCCGATGAAGTTGATGTGCTGTCCGTCGTATTCGCGGGGGCGCATGGAGTTGAACATCCGGTTGTAGGTGGCGCACAGGTCAGTACGCCGGTCAGGATCTTTAAAGATCCAGTTCTGGAACGCTTCCTTAATGGCTTCCTGTTTCTGCTGGGCGATCGCTGTTTCTTTTTCATTCAGTACACGGGTCTCCTTGCCATCCGCGTCGTAATGGGTATCGAAGATCTGGACGCTCCGCTGGTTTAAGCTGGCTTCCAGGATCGCATAGGCGTTGATGCGCTTTGTCCCGTAAGTGTTCCAGACGCGGGCGTTTGTCCGGCTGTCCTCACTTTTCCCCCGGACACTCCACTCCCCGGATACATCCGAGTAAACGATATTGATCTTTTGTCCTTGCAGACGGTAGGGTGTCTGGAACAGATCGAACATGAACTGTTTATAATACTTTGTGTCGATCCAGGGGGAGCCGATACGGACGCTGATCTCCGGTGCGGTCAGGTCTTTGGGCTGCACCTTTTCCAGTGCTTCCACATTGACGGCAAATTCCGGGTACTTCTCAGCAGCGGTGCGGGCGGTTTCCAGTTTCCGGCGCACATTGCCGGAGAGGTATTCGTCAGCCGCCTGCCATCCTTTGTGCCAGTCCGCGCCTTCCATGTCAAAGGGGCCGCTTTCCGGGTCTTTGAAGATGATGCCTTTTAAGTCGGAGACAATCTGCGGTATCCTTTCAGAACCTCCCATCAGGGAAGCCATAAATCCCAGATCCACACAGGCACGCTCACCGATGGACACTCCCAACGCCTCCACCGCCGTGTCCACGCTGGTCACTGGTTTCCGGTGCTGGATGGTGCGTTTGCTGAACATATCGGCTTTGCGCTTTAGGTTCCCTTCTTCGTCTAACACTTCCAGGGAGCAGAGCAGGGGATAGGAGGAATCCTGCCGGAAGGCCAGCCGGTTCCCGGTGCTGTTTAAAAGCCCGTATTTTTCCTGGAACTGGTCATAAAGGCGGTTCAGCCGTGCCTGTTCCGTCTGGATCATTTCGTCATCCGCCCCGGTCATCTGGAGGTCGATCAGTTTCCTTGCGCTGTCACGGATCCCGATCATGCCCCGGATCCGGGCGGCCTGTGTCTTTCCCGGCTCTGCCCGTTTCATGCGGGAGTTTTCCCGGAAATAGAGTTTCCCATCTTTCTCCGTGTAGCTGAAATTCCGCACCTGGGGGTCTGCCGGTATCATTTCCGTCTTTTCCTCTGCTTCCGTTTCCGGTGCGTCCATATGCAAAAGTTCCCGGTCTGGCGGTGCGATATGACCAATAGCTACGGAAAGCTGCTCTTTTAAGTCAGCCCCTTCGATGGGCAGGCAGGCCGTTTCCGTGGCGTTGCCATACATGTTCTCATAAAATGCCATCTTTCCCAGCACCATCTCTGGATGCTGAAGGAAATAGTTGTTCAGGGGTACGCCGTCCTCTGTCTGTCCGGTATACACCCATTCCGGCAGCTTTTCCGGCGCGCTCCCCCGTTTCTGGAAAAAGAGGATGTCCGCCGTCACGGAGGTTCCTGCGTTGGCTTTAAAGGCAGTGTTCGGCAGGCGGATCGCCCCTAAGAGGTCGGCTTTCTGAGCCAGTTCTTCCCTTGCTTTGCTGCCCAGCTTATCCATGGTTCCCTTTGTGGTGATGAAAGCCGCGATCCCGCCGGGACGCAGTTTATCCAGGGATTTTGTAAGGAAATAGTCATGGATCAGAAGGTTCTGCCGGTCATAGCGGCGGTCATGCACCTTATATTCTCCAAACGGCACGTTCCCTACCGCAAGGTCAAAGAAGTCGTCCGGGTGGTCGCTGTCCTCAAATCCGCTGATTGCGATATCCGCTTTCTGATAAAGCTGTCTGGCGATGCGCCCGGTCAGCTGGTCAAGTTCCACGCCGTACAAGTTGGCTTTTCCGTATCCTTCCGGCACCAGCCCGAAAAAATTTCCGATTCCGCAGGAGGGTTCCAGGATATTCCCCGGCGTAAAGTCCATGCGGCTGACCGCTTCATACATGGCCTTAATGACGGTCGGACTGGTGTAGTGTGCGTTCAACACCGTACCTTGTGCGGAAGCATATTCTTCCGGTGTCAATAACTCCTTTAATTCTGCGTATTCCTTTCCCCATTTTTCATTGTCAGGGTCAAATGCCTGGGCGATACCGCCCCAGCCCACATAGTGGGAGAGGATCTCCTGCTCCTGGGGTGTGGCAAGACGGTTTTCTGCTTCGATCTGCTTTAAGGTGCGGATCGCCGCCACATTGTTCTGGTATTTTGTTTTCTGCCCGCCGGTTCCCAGTCCATCATCCGTGATATGGAAGTTTGACCGTTTGGGACCGGTGGGGAGTTTTTCGATCACAATGTCATAGGGCAGTCGGGGACTGGAAAACAGCAGAGGGCCGTCCTCATCTATCGTGCCACCCTCGATCTCCACAACTTCCGGAGGTTCTTCCTGTCCACTGGGCGCATCTTGTCCAGCAGGCACATTTTCCTGTCCAGTGGACATATTTTGTCCGGCAGACGCATCTTGCCAGAAAGGTATTTCCTGTCTGGCGCTGTTTTCTTCTCCGGTCAGTTCCACGCCTTCCCTTGCGCCTGCCATTTCTTCCCACATGATCCGCTCGTTTAAGTCAGCCTCTAACTGTTCCTCAATATACGGTTCCAGGGAGATAAGCATGTTATAGTCAAGAACGGCAAGTTCCATGTCGATCAGTTCCCGCAGGCTGTCATACTGCCGTGTTTCCACAACTTTCCCGTCTACGGTCTGGTTGATCGAGAAATCCAGAAGGTTTACATCTACCTGGATCTCAAATCCGCCGTTTTCTGTTGTGCCATAGGCAATCCCGATCTGCCGCAGGTCGTTGAAATCTACGCTGTCCTCATTGTATTCTTCCAGTATGAAGTCCTCGATCAGTTCTTTTGCTTCCTGCATCTCCGGGTCGTCCATCAGCTTGGATATTTCTTCTGTCAGTTTCCTGCTGTCGGCTTCCTGCTTTGGGGGCTGGGGTTGTGCTTCTTCCCCTGCATTTTCCAGCACATCCGCCTCCAGCCCTGACTTTTCCCATTCCTGTTCCACACATTCCCGGACAAAGGGGACACTTTCCTGCCGGAAGATGGGAAACCACCCCTGCATTTCCAGGTCTTTTAAACTTACAAGGCCGTTTTGGTAATCAACGCTGTCAATCTCCATATGCCGCCCGTCTATAGTAAGCTGCATACCGAGCGGAATGTAGTCGGCAATATCGCGCTCTTTTATGATCTGATAAGGGGCGTTCTCCCCATGCTCCGGATCCTGCCTGGCGATCACGGTGCTGTGCCCATGCTCCAGCAGTTTTTTCAGGATAACCTGCCATGCCCTGCCTCCGGTAACGGAGGTTTCCCCCAGTCCGGGGATCTCCCTTGTTTCCAGTTTTGTGCCGAGGGCTTCGGCAGCGATTCTGGCATCTTCCCCGTAAAACAGGTAATAGCCGCCTGCCTGGATGCCGACCAGCTTACGGGGATGCTGTGCCTTCAGGTTCAGGTATTCTTCCACATTGGGGGCAAGGTCTGGCTCTGCCTGTTCTGTATGGGCGCTTTCTACGGCTTTTTCATGATCCGGCGCGGGTTCTTTTATCTGTCCGGCTTCCGGCTCCTGGGAGGAACGCTCCGTCACGCCAGTTTCCGCCTCTTGGATCCCCGTTATGGGCTGTTCCCGTTCCACTGTCTCTGCTGCCCATTCCGGATAGTCCGGATCTTCTGCATGGCGGGAGAGTGCGTCACGGTTGTCGAGCAGGACATCATCATAGGTGCGCAGAAGGATATCTTCCACCATCCATTCCCGGAATTTCGGGAGGGAGTGGAATGCCTCATACAGTTCCGGCTGGCTGTCCGCGATCTCCTCCACAAAATAGGAAAGTTCGTTATCCAGTTCCGTTGCCGCGCTGTCATAGTCCGTATCCCGGTCGCGCAGGTATCCGTAAAAGCTGCTCTGGCGGGTTGCATCTACCAGTATCGGAAGGGTTTCCCGGTAAAGCCCTGCCTTTATGTTTTTCTGCGGCTCTGCTTTTGGGATCTCATCTGGTTGTACTCCTGCATTCCCTTCTTCCGGGTGCCCTTCGACCTTTTTCCCTTCCGTCCGCTCCGGTTCTTTCTTTGGCGGTTCCGTGAACACAGGCACATCCTGGGTGGCGGAGATGTTCGGCTCTGCCGTATCTGCGATCTGTTGTATCTGTTTTTTGATGATCTCCGGAAGGCTTTCATCCCAAAAGTTCACGCTGCGGTCAGCATTGATATGGGCGACGGTCTTATAATCTCCATTTACTTCTTCCAGTCGGTTCCAGACGGTCAGGCCGTTACCCATATAGCCATATCCAAGGTCATACTGGGAGAGGATCGCCTCCTGCCCATCCGCTTCCGGTACAGTTTCTTCTGAGGGATTGGCAGAAAAGTCAAAGGAAAGCTGCCCGTCAGATTCCTCTTTTGCTTTCTGGTGCTGCTTTTTGGACAGTGCCCGTGCCGCCTTTTCCAGTTCGCCCAGTGGTTCCGGTTCTTTTTTCTGGGAAGATCTTTCTGCTTCTTCCTTTCTCTGACGCTGTGCCTGCAAAACTTCCGCAGAAAGAGGGGTGAACAGGGAATATTCGCCCCTCTGGTATGCCCCCATGTCATTCAAGGCTCTCTGCATACGGGGGTAGTTGCGTTCCTCTGGCGATACCAGCGCGAACCTTTTTACCATATCCTCATACATCGCCGTACTTTTCTCCGGGCTGTCCAGTGCCTCCCGGATCTGTTTTTCCGCTTTGCTGTAACTCTGGTCGTAGGGGGAGATAGCGGTCTGGCGGTTCGGGTCGCAGGAATAGAAGCTGACAAGGCTTCGGGCAAGCTGTATCCGCTCATACTGGGCGGTATATGCCAGTTCCTTCGGGTTTAAGTACCTGCCGTTGTCAATGAGTTTCCCGATCCGCTTCTGTACCTTGTCCCAGTTCAGCCGTATGCTGTCATAGCCTTCCGAACCGGAACGATCGTCACTGCGGGTAAATGTTATCCCTTTGGAATCGTGCCATTCATGATATCCGATACGGCTGGAACCGCCGGTTCCGTATTCATCCCGTAGGAAAGCGGCCCGCTCCTTTGCATCATGGCCCTGGACAAAATAGGAATAGATCCGCATCTTTCCCTCCGATACGCCGCTGCCCCTGGTGAGCATCTGGTCGATCTCGTCCTCCGTGATGAAGCTGGCCCTTGCCGGTTCATAACTTTCCAGGGCATGGAACTCTTGTGACGCACGGGACAGGTCTGTGATGCGGGGGATCAGCCTTGCCGGGTCATGAAAGTGGAAGCGGAGCAGTTCCCGGTTAGAAGCATATTCCCGGTTGAATCCGTCCACCTCATACAGCAGCCGTCTCCGGCTCTCCGGTTCCGCCAGACATTCTGCTATTTTCGCTGTGCTTTCAGGGAATCCGGGATAGTCATGGTATAACTCTGACAGGAAGGGCAGTGCGTCCATTTCTTTTCCTGTATCGCTCAGAGCCTGTCTTAAATGCCATAATTCCTCTGCCAGTTCTTTGTACTCGTTTGCTCTTGCGCCATCCAGGGAATCCTGGCCTGCATAGGTTCCTTCTTCCAGAAGCCCGGAAACAAAAGCGGCTGCTTTTTCCCAGGAAACCAGAGTGGCTCCGGGGATATTGGCAGTACGTCCCGGTGCCATGCGGATCCCGTCCTGGTCAAACCACATGGCGTAGGGGTTGCCGCCTATGGTAAGCCCCTTGCCGCCGGTGCCGTATTCCCTCGCCAGAAATGCGGCACATTCTCTTTCGCTGTAACCCTTCTGGTAAAAAGCGACGATCCGCAGGATGCTGTTTTCCTCATTTCCTCCACTGGTAAGGGCGCATCCGATCACGGCGTCTGTCACCTGCGGGGTCGTCCTGCCGACAACGGGAGCGGATCTTTTTACCTGTTTTTCTTCTTCCTGCGCCTCCGCGATTCGTCCCACCTGTTCTTCTACAGTGGGAAAAAGAGAAAACTGGAAATACTGCGGCTCCTTTGGTTCTTCTTTGGACACAGAAACGGCAGGTTCTTCACCTGCCGTTTCCTGTCTTTTCGTATCTGGTTGTCCTTCCGGTTCTTTTTGTCTACTTTCTTCCGGGCTTACCGGTAGACGATCTCCTCCAGCACCACTTCCTCTGCCTGTGCCGTGTAACCATTGACCGCCTGCACCCACGCCATCTGGTCGCGTTCCTTCATGTCCTCGTTCACGCCGTTCTGCTCCATCATCCCGGCCACCATCCGGTCTACCTGTTCCTGCGCCTGGTCGTCGATCTGTTTCAGGTGCGGCATGAGCCTCCCCGTCAGCAGCATGGAGGTGTACGTCCCGCGGTGGTGTTCCTTCAGGAATGTCTGTCTCAGAAGCCCGTACTTCCCTAACAGGATCTCCTCCGTCTCGTCCTCCCCGTCCATGATCAGATCCGGTATCAGATAATCCCCGTTCTTCCTGTATGTCAGTTCTGCCATTTTCTATTCCCCTTTCTATATTTTTACGCTTTAAAGTGTTAAAGTTATCTGCATCTTTAGTATAACCGATGTCCGACGCTTTTTCAAGCGGTATCTCTGTTTTTTTCTGCCGTGCGTTTATCTTTTCCCGGTCATAGTTCCGGATCGTCCGCCCGATCTCCTGGAGGATCCCCATAGAGAGGGTACTTGTGGCATCGCCTAAATGATGTAGGACGGCGGGAGTGGAAAATTCGGTGATCCCCCGAAGGTCGTCATCCTCCAGATAGTCGGAAACATCCAGGCCACAACGGGTAAGGAGCGTGTACTGGACGCTGGCAGTCAGGGTATCCCGGAAGCAGACTTCCTTGTTGAGATCATCCAGTCCTTCTAGGAAGCTGCCTTCTGCGTCATAGGCCAGATCGCGCAGATATTCCGGGTAGGATTCCTCCACGATACTGGAAGCGGTCTCCATCAGGCGGCTGCCCAGATCCTGCTGGCTGCCCACCCCGTACTGTTTCTCCAAAGCGGCAAGGACAGCCGGGTGGTGTTCCTCCCTCATTTCCCACAGGTAGGGCATCCTTGCGCCGCGCACGGGCCGGGTGTCGGACACATCAAAGACATGTTCCAGGCGGGGCCTCCCGTTCTCGTTCTCACGGATCAGGGCGATGCCTTTGGAGCCTGCCTTTACCCAGCGGTGCATCTTTTCGTTCCACAGTTCCATTGCGGCACATGCCGTAGCGTCCGGCCTCTGTGCATAGATCAGAAGCTGATCTTCAAACTTGTACTTGTAAAGCCGTGACGCGGTGTCCAGATACTTCTTCCAGTCCTCCACGCCCCGCGTGACATCATGGGCGGTCTGGTCAGCAAGCTGCGACACAAGCTGTAACTTTCTTGCCATGCGTAACCTCCTTTTTGTATGATCTCTGGCATAAGGAAAGCCCATGTCCGGCTCCCTGCCGTATCCATGGGCTTCCTTCTTTTTATTCTTTTTGTCGGCTGACTGTCCGTACACGGTGCGGTCACAGACTGCCTGTTTTTCGGATCTCTGCTGCCGCATAACGGATCAATTCCTCCGGCGTGGGGATCTCTCCCCTGCATGGCACCCGTCTCTGGTATGCTGCCGTTACGCCGCCGTCCTTTGGCGGGTTCACCCATGCTTCAGTTATGGCTTTCTGCATTTCTTCCCGGACTTCTTCCACGGTGACGCCATGTTCCCTTGCGATCTGCTCCAGTATCTTCTTCATCTTCATCCCTTACTCTCCTCATGATTTGTTAGCGTGATTATATGCTCTATTTGTTCATATCAACATCATAACGCATAAAAAGCGCAAAATCTGTCGAACCTTGTTGTTTATAAAAATTTTATGATTTATCAGTTCATAAATCAATGCATTTCACGTCTGTTAAATCATTTTAAGGAAGCCCTGCGCTATCTATACTTTATATGTACCAGTGGTTCATGTGGTACGAACATGTTATAAGGAGAGATCAGCCATGGAACAACCATTCAATATACTGCTCATGGGAGAACGGCTCCGTTCCTGCCGGGTCGCCAGGAAGATGACCATGAAGGAATTTGCGGAACAGTGCGGCATTTCAGAACGGTATCTTGCAGATATCGAGAGGGGCGTGAAAGCGCCGAAGCTGGAAACCTTTGTGGGGATCGTCAATGCAGCCGGCGTTTCCCCGGAGTATCTGCTCCAGGACAGCTTAAAAACGGTAGACACAGGAAATCTTGTGCGGGACGCCTTAAACACACTGCCCGATGAACAGCAGGAACTTTTTAAGGACTTTATCCTGCGTCTGGTAAAGAGCATGGGATAGATCGTTATCCTTTGCCCCAGCGTTCCCGGTTCATTTTTTCCAGCACTTCTTTTTGTGCCGCTGACAGGACGCGGGGCGGCACGATCCTCAGCCACTTCTTCGGCAGTTCAAAAGTCAGGCCGCCGCAGCCGTTATCTTCGATGTGTCGCACCTGCTCCGGGTGGGAACTGCACAATCCGGTCAGCTGCCGGATCAGGGCGGCATTGTGGGTGTAGACGCTTGCCGTCCGGTCTGCTTCGTTAAAGAGAAAGATACTCTCTTTTTCATAGTTTGTCAGTTTCATTCCCCCTACCTTTCCAGCCCCCGTTTTACAGGATCCATGGCAGGCGCTTCCTGAAAAGAGCGGGCGGCTTCTTTCTGATCCTGCCGCAGCCTATCAAGGAGGGACGGGCGGCTCTCCCGTAAATATTCCCGCTGGTCATCTGCCCTTGCGTGGAGGTCTTTCACTGCCGCATCCGGGTCGCAGAAATAATGCCCCCAGAAAAAATTTTCTTCCCCCCGTTCTTCATCATTTTTCATATTGCGTGCCCAGGTTGCATAAGGCTGCGGCGCATTCTGGTTCTCCGCAAGGACGTACTCCATATGGCCGACGGTTTCGCTTTCCAGTATGGTATAACCCTGGTTGACGCGGGGCGGCTCATTGTTGGGGATCTCGTCGATCATATTTGCGTTCTGTTCCGTGGAAAGTTCCGCCGCCCGCAGGTAGTTGGCATTTTCTGCGGAAGGGGTAAGGGCATATTCCTGTTCCTGCTCCCTGGTCAGGGGCCTTGGGTACTCCACATATCCGAAAGCCTTGACGCTGCCGTTCTCCACCAGGATCGGCGTGATCTCTTTGATCTGCACCAGCTTCATATCCTCCATATGGGGGCAGGTGCCTTTTTGCAGGGCTTCGTTGGTGATGTAATAGCGGTATCTGTCCGGCTGCTGCTGGGCAAATTCTTCCAGTTTCTGTTTCGGTTCCAGATCGGTCGCCTCCTTCTTTTATTTTTTATGGTCAAATTCCAGCTTAAAGTTTACATATTTTTCGCCGGTATCCTCCATGACGATCGTTGCGTCATAGAAGATCCCCTTTTTTTCTGAGTAAAGACCGGTCATTTTCACTTTTCCTTTCTTTAAAAGGGCGGCGGCAGTCTTTTTCGTGAGTTCCTTCCGTTTGCTCTTAAAATATGGGTTCTCTTTCCACAGGGCAAAGCCGCAGGGAGGGGACGCTTTGTAGCCGGAACAGTAAAAACTCTTTTTCCCCTCATAGACCGGTCTGCCGCAGCGGGGACAGATGCCGACAGCTTCTTTCCCGGAAACGGAGAGGGCACTGCCGGTATCAACGGCTACATCCTTATAAGATCCCACTAACTCACAGACCATGCGGGTGATCCCCTCCATGAAATCTTCCGGTGTCCGTCTGCCCTGTTCCACCTCTTTTAAGGCAGCTTCCCATTCAGCGGTCAGCTTTGCGCTCTTTACCGCTTCCGGCAGCACGCCGATCAGTTCCATGCCCCTTTGGGTAGGCACGAGCAGTTTCTTTTTCCGCTCCACGAACCCGCCCTTAACCAGCTTTTCAATGACACCCGCACGGGTGGCCGGTGTCCCAAGCCCTTTGCGCTCCACATCCTCAATTTGGGCAAATTCTTCCGCGCCGGCCTTCTCCATGGCGGAGAGCAGGGAATCCTCGGTATACCGTTTGGGAGGGCTTGTCGCACCTTCGCGGAGTATCGCATCCGCTGCGGTAAGGATCTGTCCTTTGGACAGTTCCGGCAGCGGCAGGGCTTCGGCCTTATCCTCCGCCTTTCTCCCGGACGTTTCCAGATACGGCTGTTCCACCGCCCGCCAGCCCCTGGACAGTTCCGTGTGCCCTTTTGCCGTGAAAATTTCCCCTTCACATAAAAGGGTCACTTCCGTATCCGCAAAAGTATGTCTCTCCGGGCAGACCGCACATAAGAGCCGTATGGAGATCAGGGAAAGGATATTTTTCTCCCCGGTAGGAAGAGACGCAAGGTCTGCCCTGGCCGCTTCCTTTGTGGGGAGTATGGCGTGGTGGTCGCTGACTTTGGAATTGTCGGTCACAAGAGCCGCGTCCACAGCGCCGGAGAAACCAGAGACAAAGGGGAACGCGTCGGCGATCTCCCGGCACAGCCCAGGCAATGTCCCCGCCATGTCCTCCGTCAGATACCGGGAATCCGTGCGTGGGTAGGTCGCCATTTTTTTCTCATATAAAAGCTGGATATAGTCCAGCGTCTGCTGCGCGGTATAACCATAGTGCCGGTTGGCCTCCCTTTGCAGGGTGGTAAGGTCGTACAGCTTCGGCGGCTTCTCCGATCTTTCCTGACAGTCTATGGAGTGTACCGCCGCCGTTTTCCCCAGGCAGGCTTTCCGCAGCTTCTCCGCATCCGTCCGACTGGCAAAACGGCGGCTGGACACATGGACAGTGCCGCAGTCCAGTTCCACGGTATAAAATTTTTCTTTCTTAAATCCAGTGATCGCCTGTTCCCGTTCCGTCAGGAGTGCAAGGGTGGGTGTCATGACGCGGCCTACATTCAGGGTCTTTCCGCGATAAAGAGTGGTAAAGAGCCTTGTACCATTGATCCCCACCAGCCAGTCCGCTTTGGCGCGGCACAGGGCAGCCGCATAGAGCGGGTCGTAAGTTTCCCCAGGGCGCAGGTGTTCCATGCCCTCCCGGATCGCACTGTCCTCCATAGACGAGATCCAGAGCCGCTGAAAAGGTTTCCTGCACCCTGCCTGGTGGTAGACCAGCCGGAAGATCAGTTCCCCTTCGCGCCCTGCGTCGGTAGCTTCCACCAGTTCCGTGACATCCGGACGTTCCATCAGACCCTTTAAGACTTCAAACTGTTTTCTGGTGGAAGGGGATACCGAAAAGAGCCAGGGATCGGGCAGGATCGGCAGATCTTCACGCGCCCACCTGGAATATCGCGGGTCGTAGCGGTCAGCGGCGGCAGGTTCCACCAGATGCCCGACGCACCAGCTGACCAGGAAGCCGTCACCTTCCAGGAAGCCGTCCCTGCGCCCGGATATTCCGATGCTTTTAGCGATAACCTGTGCGACGCTTGGTTTTTCCGTTATGATAAGGGTATAAGTTGGCAAGATACATCCCTCCTGTCTGATAGGACCGGCACAGGAGATACCCCTGTGCCGGCAGTCTGTTTATTTATTTCCTGTGTTTCATTCCATTAAGGGAGATGCCGCACACCGCAGCGCCCAGGAAGCAGAGCGCGGACAGCCCCAGGGGGAGAAGGGGCAGCGTCTCCCCGGTCTTTGGTATGATGTCCTGGGGATCGGTATGCTCCATGTCCCGTTCACTGGTGATCTCCACCTCGGTCGTCATGCCTGCCGTGACAGAAAAGCGGATCCGGGCGGTCTCCCCGAAAAAACCTGCTGGTGATCTTCTTTCCCGGAGGTAATAATCACCTTCTGCCAGAGTGAGCGTTCCCTTCCCGTTTTTCACCGTCACTTCCCCCGCCTTTTTTCCATCGCTCTTATAGACGGTCA
This sequence comes from Otoolea muris, assembly GCF_943193115.1. Classification (NCBI taxonomy): domain Bacteria; kingdom Bacillati; phylum Bacillota; class Clostridia; order Lachnospirales; family Lachnospiraceae; genus Otoolea; species Otoolea muris. The sequence continues at coordinate 55,097 of NZ_CALPCY010000024.1, read as the reverse complement.
GAACCTGCCCGGACAGTTTTTCCCCTGTTCCGGCGGCAGAATTGACGACCCGCAGGGTTCCGGTCTCTTTGTCTGCTGTATCCCGGCTCTCCCTGCCGTCTGTCCGGGCAGACGATGCAGAACCGGCAGAGGACGATGTGTCCGAGATCGGAACGGACGAAAGGGCGGAGAACAGGCTGTCAAACGGAGAGGTCTGTGCGCCGGTCTCTTTCCCGCTGGTTTCTTTCTTTTCTTCTTTTTCTTCCTCTTTTACGTTTTTAACGGCCTTTTCCGTCGTTTTCCCGGACTGCACACGGAATCCGATCTTTTCTTCGTCCAGACGGTATCCTTCCGGGGCTTCCAGTTCCAGGAGGTAATAACTGCCCGGTTCCAGTTCGATCTCCGCCACGCCTTTCCGGTCGGTAGTAACTTCCCCCATGCAGTTATCGGTGTTTTCATCATAAATGCCGAAGATAGCGCCCTTTAAGCGTTTCCCGCTTTCCGGATCCCGTTTTGTGATACGCAGTGCGCCGGGGATTTCGACCTCTTCTGTTTTCTTTTCCCTGCGGTTTGTGACTGTCAATTCCTTTATGGTGCCTGCCTGCAGGGAGATCCGGATCGGATCAGCAGAAAGGGCGTACCCTTCGGGGGCGGAGGTCTCTTTTATGATATAGCCGCCAATGGGAAGTTCCACGTCTGCCATGCCGTCCTTTCCGGTCATGAGTTCCCCTGCTTTCCTGCCGCTTCCTTCTTCATAGACGGAGAACACGGCTCCGGACAGAAATGTGTCTTTTTTCTCCGCGTCGGTCTTTATGATCTTTAATGTCCCGGTTTCCGTTTTTAGATCCGGCAGGGGGCTGTTGGAGACGGTAAGGGTTTTGGTCTCCCCGCCTGCCACGGCAAATGCGTATGTTTCTCCTGACAGCTGGTAGCCTTCCGGGGCGCACTGTTCCAGCAGGTAATATTCCCCCGGAGTGAGGGCTGTCTGTGCCGTGCCGTCGCTTCCTGTCAGCAGTTCCCCGGCTTCGGTGCCGTCTACCGCATGGTACACTTTGAACGACGCTCCGGGCAGTGATCCGCCGGTCGTTTCATCCGTTTTTGTCACATGAAGCCAGCCTGTTTCCGGTGTGGTCTCCTCCAGGGCTGTCTCTGCTGCACGGTTTTCTGTTTCCGGTGTCCCCGCTCCTCCTGTATCATTTGCAGACACGCTCTCTGATGTTTCGGCGGCGGGCAGTTCCTCCGCCGCCCACACAGCCATGGGCGCTGCCATGAGGACAACAAGACACAGGGACATAAAAAATGGGATGATCTTCTTGGTCATAAATTTCCTCCTTTCATTCTTCCACGCGCAGCGCACGGACGATCAGCCGGTGCGTTGCGACTTTGGCTGGGGTACAGGTATAAAGGGTTAATTGCGCCCCGCCGCCTAAAGGCAGGGCAAACACTGCCGGGTCGTCCGGCTCTACGGTCAGGATCTCGCTTACAGAAAACGGTATGGTCTCGCCGTCAGATGTGGTAAAGACGATTGGATCCCCGGCCTCCAGTTCCTCCAGGCGGTTGAAATGTTGCCCGAACGTATAGCTGCGGTGGCCCGCGATCACGGCGTTCCCTTCACTCCCGATCCGGTCGGTCTGTCTTACCCATCCTTCGGAGACTTTCAGCTGTTCCTCTGACACGCCTGCCGTGACCGGGAGCGTCGCATCTATTTTGGGGATCGAGAGGATCCCGATCTCCGTGCCTTCTTGCGGTTTTTGGATCCTTCGGCATACAGCTTCTGTTTCTGATCCCGGGGGCGGGTTTTCTGCGGTTTTGGTTTCTGCTTCCTGGGAAGCCTCCGAAGCTGCCATAAGTGCAGGAGGTTCTATGACTGGCTCATCGGACATGGGTGCCTCCTTTTCCTGGGCTTCCCCTGCTTCCTTTTGGATCCGCGTGAGCATTGCCTCCTGTTTGCACATCTCCCTGTGCCGCACCCACAAAGGAGACAACGCCAGCAGGGTTCCGGCAAGAGCCGCAGACAGAAGTGCGGCGGTTAAAAGTGCTTTTTTATGTATTTGTTTCAAACTTCCTCCTTTTCTTGCTGGTGCCGGACAGCAGGGCCTTCATACAGAACCCGACACAGGGGCGGTCGCGTCCATAGGGACAGCCCCGGCACTTGCCGGGCAGGGAAGGCGCAGGCTCTTTTTCCCTTTCCTGCCTGGCTGACGGCTTCTGTGCCATCATGTACTCATACGGGGAATCGGTAAACTGCGCCATGCGTTATCCCTCCTGTTCCTGCCCGTCACCCATGTCGTCCCCGTCCGGATAATCGTCATAAAATACTGCATCCGGATCCGGCTGTTCCGCATTCAGTTCTTCCAGATCCGTTTGTTCCTGCATCTGGGTATCTTCATTGACTTCCGGCTCGTCCTCGTCCAGCAGGTCATCCAGATCCTCCGCATCGTCCAGGTCGTGCTTAGGCTTATAGACTTTCAGATAATATCCGGCTCCGCCGGCTGCCAGAGCAGCGAGCAGGATAAAGAGAAAAGTTCCACCCCCGCCTTTTTTCGGTTTTTCCGGCTCGGTTTCTTTTTCTTCCGTTTCTTTTGGCTCCCCTGTGCAGGCTTTTCGGTCGTTGCTGCACACCGGGCAGGCCATATCCACCTCCCCGGCCTCACATTGTCTGGTGCAGGAGCAGACTTCGGCCACCGGCACGGCGCTTTCTCCTCCGGCTGTCCCTTCCTTGCTCTTTTCCGCCAGTTCCAGCAGATCATTTTCCGTGACCGCGTTTAAGAAATACACGTTTTCGGATTCCCTCTGGCGGTCGATCACCAGGTAAAAGATGTTTTCCTCCGGCGTGACAAAGGTATAAAATTCCTTTCCTTCTTCCTCGGTGGCATGGTCAAGGACAGAAGCCTGCCCGTCCGGGGTGAACGGCCTCTGCTCCGGTTCCGGCTCGGGCGCCTGGTAGCGGGGATTTTTTACTTCCACGGTCTCTGACTGGTTCCCGGCAAAGTCGATCCCATAGACTTCCACGGTTTCCTGCCCGTCCGGTGCAAAATCCTCGAAATCCAGATCCAGTGCGCCGTCCACACGGTAGTTGACCCGCTTCCCGGAGATGTAGATGGCTTCCACACCGGAATCGTCATCCGTCGCCTCGATATGGAGCATACCGTCAGCGGCTTTGGCGCTGACCCTTGGCGGTGTGGTGTCGGCTCCGCCTGCCGCAAATGCCGTCGCAGGCGTTAAAAATGCGCCTATGCACAGCACAAGCGCGGATAATGCGTATCGGATATCAGTTTTCATATGGTGTTGTTTCCTCCTCTACTTTGATAGGGTTTCCCTGGGGTACTTCCTTCATGGACTGGATCAGCCCCAGGATCGTTCTCAGTTCTTCCGGTGATGCAGTAACGCCGCGCACAGCCTGGATGATCTCCATGTTCTCATGCTCCGTGATCTGGCGTTCAATGTCCTTTGCCCGCGCTTGCCACTGGGCGGCTTTCTGCCTTGCGTTTTCAAGATCCGCTCTCAGACGTTCGATCTTCATTTCCTGCTCCTTTCTGCTTCCTGCGCCAGTTCGGGTCAAACTCATCAAAATCCGGCACGGCGCGGAAGAACCATTTGTTGTTCACCCACTGCTGGAGCCGGCGTGTATCAGGCGGGGCGGTGGGTTTCTCATAGATCATCACATAAGGGTCATATCCCATGTCACGAAGGGTATAGATGCGGTACAGATCCTGTTCATGGGTGCTGCCGAAATTGGTGAGGACATAGACGCGCCGCTTCCGGCAGTCCTTCACAGATGTCAGTTCCGAAAACCGCCGGAAATACGGTGTCAGGTCATCCTCCGGATTATCCCACGCAAAATGCAGCATCTTTGTCTTTACCTGGTTCAAAGCAGCCGCCTTCTCCGGTGTCATGAGCCGTATATCAAGCCCCTGGGTGAAATCCACCATCGCCCCGCTGTCTGCAAGCTGCCCCAAGAGCCGCTCCCAGTCCGGGCAGGCTAACAGGTTCGCGTCCAGAAGTTTGATCTCTTTTTCCCCCGACCAGAACTCGGAGAGGTCTGCCACCGCCACCGCCTTTTTCCCTTCTTTTTCCCCTACGATACAGAACCCGCAGCCCCTGGGACAGCCGCGCGATAAAAAGCCGTAGGCAGTCCCGGCAAACTGCGGGTAGATCCCGTAATCCGGGCAGATATGTTCCACGGCATCGGGCAGGCGGTTAGAAAGCCCGTAACCCGTACCGCCCCTGATGATCCGGTCAGCGCGGATCGTGCCGGTAAAGTCTTTGGAATAGCTGTCCGTAAAGACGCGGCTCATGTAAACAAGGTCATACCGCCTGCGCCCGTCATGCCATTCCACGGTGTCGCCCCGTGCCTTGTGGTAAGCGGATAATTTCATCAGGCAAAGGTTCGGCCATCGGTGGCCGTCCACGTCGATCAGTCCTATTTTCAGTGTGATCCCTCCTTTCAGGGCAGTCTGCCCCCACTGTAGAATTTTGATAACCAGTAACTTGTATCAAGATTGGCGTAGGAAATGGGGTTGCCGCAGTGTATCATGCGGTTCCCGCCTACATAGATCCCCACATGGGTGACCGGAGCCGCTGTAGAACGAGTTCCGGTAAAAAAGACCAGATCCCCCGGCTGCATGTCGTTTCTGGAAACCGGAGTGCAGAGGTTATAAAGGCCCTGCGCCGTCTGCCGTCCCACACTGCCCACGCCGGAATGGTTGATCACCCACGACACATATCCGGAGCAGTCAAAGGAAGTAGCAGGCGAGGAGCCGCCCCAGACATAAGGGAATCCCAGGTATTTCTCTGCTTCCGTGAGCATGGCCGTAAAACTGCCGTCACCCATAGCCGCCCCTGGATTTTCCGGGAAGTCAGGCATACCGGCTGCACCGCCGCCCGGAAGGTATCCGTAACCACCGTTGTCCACATAATAATAGGGATTCAGATACTGTCCGTTATGGGTGACTTCCAGATGTAAATGCGCCCCGGTGCTGTTTCCTGTACTCCCCACAGCGGCGATCACATCGCCACGCCTGACCTCCTGGCCTGCCCTTACCGAGAGGGAGGAGCAGTGGGCATACTTTGACTGGTAGCCGTTCTCCCCTTCGATCACCACGCACAGGCCATAGTCCCCGGCATTTCCCGCCGATACCACACGCCCGTCCTGCGCCGCCTTGATCGGGGTTCCGGCTGCCACACCGATGTCGATGCCCCGGTGGAGATCTTTTGCGCCGGTAACAGGGTGCGTCCGATAACCATAGGGACTGGTGACATAAGAAAGCCACGCAAGATCAAAGGGATTTGCGTAGCACTGGCGGTTGCCACAGGTCTGCATATACACGCCATAGCGGTCTGTCTGGTCTCCTGGGGCAAGGCTGGACGCGATGATGCCAGAAAGCGGGCGCACGGTCAAGGTGGTCTGGAGAACATACCAGTCATATTCCTGTTCCTCGCCTTCGTCATCTATGTAGGTGCGGGTTTCTACGATCTGTGTCCGGGTAAGCCGATACTGTTGCCCGAACAGGCGGTTCAGTTCCGCCTCCACTTGTGCATAAGTGAAATCTCCATATGCCGCCGAAAGGTATCCCATCAGTTCATAAGGGTTGTGGCCGATCTCCCCGATGCTGTAACGGTATTCGTCATAGCCAGGATTGTCCGTTTCCGTACTGTTAATGTTCCTTTGCAGGTCTGTCTCCAGTTCGGTATAACGCAGTTCGCTCCGTTCAATCTCCGTATCCTCTGCCACATAGCAGGTAGATATCACCGCAGACTGTACTCCGGTGAGCATGGCGGAGCAGGATGAGAACAGGGAACCGGACAAAACTATGATAAGGACACCGATCGCAATGATCCCCAGGATAGCCTTGTGCGCCACGATCTTCTGGACCATGGCGCGGATCACCTGTCCGGTTGCGGTCAGGACATTCATGGTATGCTCCGCACCCTTGGCCGCCTCCCTTGCCGCCGCCGCATATTTACGTTTCAGTTTCTGCTTCTGGATCCATTTGGCAAAGGCTTTCTTTTGTAACTGCGGGTTATCCATAAGGAGTTTCTGGTAGGCCGCGTCCACGTTGGCTTTGGCAAGGCGTTTTTCCGCACGGCGTACCTCGCGGTAAGGCTTTTCATGAAGCCTGCGTTTATTCCAGCGCAAGATCCGTCCTCCCACACGTTCTGCCGTAAACTCCGCTTTATGTGCTGCCTCCACGCCCACGTTGTCCCGCTCGGTTTCCCGGATCTTCTGATGCAGCTTTAAGGCAGCGGCAGTGGTGGCCGTCCTGCGAAGGGCGGTTCCCGCCTGTTTGGGCAGGGAAGGCTTTTCATATTCCGGTATCACCTCCGTTTCAAACTGTAGGCGGCGTTTCACTTTCCCCGACCTGCTGTCATACTGTTTCTGCAGATGGACGCGGCGGCGGGTGGGAAGCCTGGATTGTGCTTTTTCCAGCTTTTTTCCGGCTGTCTCCACCCGGCGCTGTGCCGTTTCATATTTCTTTTGCGGGCGGGTCATTCCCTGCGCGTTGTCCGGTTCTGGCGCGCCGTTTTTTGCCGGGGTAGTAGTCTTACGTTCCTCCGGCGGAAGTTCGCTCCGGTCATATTGCAGGCGGGGCGGGCTTTCCGGCCTTTTTTCTTCAGCGGAGAATTTCGCCGCCAGTTTCTGTTTTTCCTTTGCCCGGTTCCGGGCGGGTGCCTTCTTCCTTTCCTCATGGTCAAACCGCAGCCGTCCGTTTTCCTGGGGCACGAGGGGTTTCTTCCTTTCCTCTGTCGTTTCCGATTTTGCGGCGTTAGCGGAAAACTTCCTTGCCTGCTTCTTTTTTAAGGCGGTTCGGTATTTGGGCGTTGTCTCCTTTCTTTTTTCATGGCCGAACCGCAACCGACCCGGTTCCGTGGATTCTTCGGCTATGTTCCCAGCCCCTGGCAGGCTTTCATCCGCCGGTTTTTCGGTATCCGCAGAGAATTTTACTGCAAGTTTCTTTTTGAGTGCTGCCTGGTCTTTTTCCGGTTCCCCGGCCTTTTCCCCTTTGTCAAATTGCAGCCGACCGGATCCATGGGGCGCAGGTGTCCGTTCCTTCTGTACACTGCCCGATCCGGTATCTTTGACCGGAACGGGTGTGTCCGCCTCATAAAGCCGCCTTACCGCCTCCTGCGTTTTCCTTCCAGATCCGGTTTTCTCCATAGTATCAGGCTTCCGGCTGCTTTCTGGTGTGTCTCCCTGTCTGGCAGGGGCCGTCTGGTGTTTTTTCGCCGGTTTCTGCGGTGCGCTGTTATCACTGGCGGCTCTTTCCGCCTCAGAGGAGGACTGTTCCTGGAACATGGGCGCATCTGCGGCTTCCCGCATGGAAGCGGGGGCATTGGCCGGCCCCCACACCTCCGGTGCGGTAGCATCCGAAAAACGGTCTGCGGCATCCGGCTGTATCGGAGATGTTTCCGTCTGCTGGTACAGCGGCTTATGTGCCTGGCCTTTTTCCTGCTCCTGTATGCGTCCCTGGGCGCGATGCCCGGCGGCGGTGTCCGGCTGTTTTTTCTGCCGGAAAGAAGCATCCGCCAGCCGGCTGCTGATCCGCTGTTCCGTTCCCTGGGTCAGATTCTTTTCCGTCAGGCCGTCGCGGGTCATTTTCTGGACTTTCTTATCCCGCGCCTTAAATTCCTGCCCCCTCATAAAGCTGCCTCCGGCGTCCTGCGTTCTTTATCCGGCACAGGGGCAGTGTGGGCGGCTGCCCGGTCTTTTTTCTCTTTCAGGTCTTTCAGCACGGAAGGTTTTTCTTTTATCCCCTTCGCCTTGTCCGGCGGAGGTTCCAGTTCGTCCAGATCGACTGTCCCTTTCTGTTTTTCTTTTCCGCCTGCGCCGTCTTTGGTCTCCATCTGTTCCTTCCCCGCCGTCTGCTCCAGACGTTCCACGCTGCCGATTGCGGCAAGGGTCAGGTTGTTCAGCTTACCCAGGATATTCCGCTCCGTGCGCAGGGGAGCAAGGACAGCCGCCTGGAAACGGCCTTCCGTGCCTCCGTCCACTGCCACAAGTTCTTTCCCGGCAGCGGCACGTCCTATATTTTTTAAATGCCCGCCCACACTCCGCAGTTCCTTCCCCATCGTCTCCACTTTCTCAATGGACTGTCTGATATCCGTCATGGAGCCGGACAGGTTCTCCTGCATGGCTTCCAGCGTCTTTCTTATCCCCAGCGCAGAAACCGCTTTGTCCAGTGCTTTTACGCCGTTCTGTTTCACTCCGGCGACCGCTTCCTTTGCGCCTTCTATAATGCGATCCCTTAATCCCACGATCCCCTCCTGCATGGCATGGAGCCGTTTCTCCACTGCGTCTGCCGCACGGGAAACAAAACTTTTTTCCGGGCTTTCCTGCATTTTGGCCAGCTGCTCCTTTGCCTGCGCCAGTTCATGGGTCGCTGCCTTTAACTGCTCCATCATGCTTTCCATCTGCCAGAGCATAATGGAATAGTCCTGTCCAGCATCCGGCCTGTTTTTCATCAGCAGATCTAAAAACTGCCGTACCGCTTCGTTTTCCATAAGCTGCCCGCCCTGTGTGTTGCCCTCGTTCATCATTTCAGCCTCCTTTCTGCCGATGTTTTATCAGGCTTCTGCCAGATCTTCGGGCCGGGTCGTCAGCAGCTTATATAAATGGGTCTGCTTGGGAAAATGGTCGATAAAAGGTATGATCACATTCCCATAAAACAAAAGCCCCTCACCGGCATTGGAATTGGTCACATAGGAAAGCTGGTGCGGGGAGATGTTCAGCTGTCTTGCCAGGATCTGCCGGTCGCCGGCGGCCTGGTTGAGCATGTAGATAAAATCGCTGTTCTCAAAGATGTTCTCGATCTCCCGTGAGGAAAGGAGGTCTTTTACATTCTGGGTGATCCCTGTCGGGATCCCGCCCCATTTCCGGAAACGCTTCCAGATCTCCACGGAATAGGCGGCGGTCTGTTCCTCCTTCAGTAAAAGGTGGAATTCGTCAACATAGAGCCTGGTAGACTTATGGGCTTCCCGGTTCACCGTGACGCGGCCCCAGACCTGATCCTGCACCACCAGCATCCCCAGCTTTTTCAGCTGCTTCCCCAGTTCCTTGATGTCATAGCAGACGATGCGGGACTGGATATCCACGTTCGTCCGGTGGTTAAATACGTTTAAGGAGCCGGTCACATAGATCGCCATGCAGTCCACCACATGCCGCGCCCGTTCCCCGCCGTACTTCTCGATCTCCTCATACAGATCCTGTAAGATCGGCATCTTCTCCGGCACCGGGTCGTCAAAAAAGCGGTGGTATACCCGGCGCAGGCATTGGTCGATGATACTCTTTTCATCCGGCTCCACCTTTCCCATCATCAGTTCCATCAGGGAGAGGATAAAGTCGCTCTTTAAGATCAGAGGGTCATCGTCCTCACTGTAATTTAAGTTGATGTCCATAGGATTGATGTAATGGCTGGAAGTCGGTGATACCTTGACCACCTGCCCGCCCAGGGCTGTCACCAGCGGGGAATATTCCGCTTCGGGGTCGATAATGGCGATATCGTCCGTCGTGATCAGAAAAGCGTTGGTGATCTCCCTTTTTGCGGAGAAGGATTTTCCGGCTCCGGGGGTCCCCAGTATCAGGCCGTTGGGGTTTTTCAGCTTTTTCCGGTCGCACATGATCAGATTGTTGGAAAGGGCGTTGACCCCATAATACAGCGATTCCCCTGCATGGAAGAGTTCCTGGGTGGTGAACGGCACAAAGATCGCCGTGCTGCTGGTGGTAAGCCCCCTCTGTATCTCCACCTGGTTCACGCCTAATGGGAGAGAGGACAGAAAACCCTGCTCCTGCTGATAGCTCAAACGGCGCAGGACACAGTTATATTTCTGGGCGATCCCCGCTGCCTGGAACACGTTGTTCTCCAGTTTCTGCCGTTTTACTGCCGTGTTCATCACAAGGATCGTGACAAGGAACATGCGCTCGTTGCGGCTCTGCAGATCCTCCAGCAGCGACTTGGCTTCATTTCCATACGTTGCAAGGTCAGTGGGGATGATGTCCATATCGTACCCTGCCCGTACCGCCTTTTTCTGCTCCTCAATGCGCATTTTGTCCAGGTCGGTCAGCTTGCGCTTCACCGTCTTTATGGCCGCGCTCTGGTCTATGGACTGGATATGCAGCGTGACGATCATGCTGTTCTCCAGGTCAAGGAAATCCGCCAGCATACGGTCAGTCAGTTCCGGCGCTAAGATCTGCAAAAAGGAGACGGCCCCGTAGGTCTGCCCGATCCTGAAATACTGGCCGTTCTGGAAGGTAAAGCTGTCCGGCGCGATAAAATCCTTGCTGGACAGGCCCGTTTTCCAGATCGCGTCCCAGGCAAAACGGAACTTCCTTTCCCCGGAGGGGTGGAACATCTGGTGCAGGATGGAAAGCCGTTCATATCCGTCCAGAGACCGGGCTTTCACCCCAAGCACCTTGAAATTTGCCAGGATATCGGCCTCGATCCGTTCCAGGCGGGTCTTTGCTGCCTTGATGTCGTCCGCCTCGATACCAAAGGTGATATATTTGGTCTTTGTCAGTCCGTTGTTGCCCCTGGCGAGTTGTCCCCGGAGCATACCGGCATATTCCCGCCGGATCTCGTTGAACCTGTCGTCCTGTTCCGGTATCTCAATAGATTTCCGGAATTTCTCCATATCGGCTTTCTGGTTCAGGAAGGAAAGCTGAAAACGGATCGATGCGTCAAAATAGTTGAGGAAATCGCACCAGTTCTCAAAAATGATGTTTTTGTCCTCATTCTGTGCAAGCTGGTAGTTGATGTCCAGAAATTCGATCTGTTTTGTGTAATAGTTCCCACCTGCCACACAGATACCATCCTGCCGCATCTCCTGGTAGGGAATCGTTTCCTGTGCCGTCTTTGGTATCCGTCCATCGCGCTTTGCCTTTTTAATAGAAGCGACAAGGCGTTTTTTCTCCCTGCCCGTCAGTTTCCCGTCCGGTGAGAGACGGAGTGCCCTTAGATCTGCTTTATCTTTTTTGTACTGGTTTTTTGCGGCTTGCAGGACTTTTTCCTGCTTTGCCTGCTGTTTTGTTTTCAATCTTTTCTGCCTCCTTATCAAGATCTGCCTGCCGCATGAGGGCGGCATAGCCATTGTTGGTACGGTAAGGCCGGGCCGGAGGCCGCAGGAAGGAAACATTGATAAAGTTCCTCAACGCTTTTTCCAGCGGCTGCCCGTCCTTCTCATAGATGCCAAATGCGAAAAAAGGCAGCATGAGGGCGATCATCAGCAGGGCCGCTGATTCGTTCCCGATGCTGCCGCGGCTGAAAAGGTAAGCGGGTATCCCAATAAGCCCGCCCAGGCCGAAGCATACAAGCTGCCGTTTCGTCAGGTTCAGTGCCACTTTGGTCTTAACCTTTGTCAGATCCTTTGGCACAGGTACAAACGCCATTTACCTCACCTCCCGGTCTTTGTTTTTTATCTGGGGCTTTTCCCCGGCAGACGGCGGTACGGATAGCTGCTCCCGGATCGAGCGTTTCCCTTCTTCCTTCTCCACTGCCGTTTTTTCCCTGCCCGGTTCCTGGCGGACAAGGCGGATAAACCCGTCCAGCACAGCCGGGTGGCTCTCCACGATATATTCCAGCCGGTGGTCAAACATAGAAGAACCGCCTTCCGGGATAGGGAATGTCTTTGCCCATGCCTTGTTGTCCCTGGAAAAGCGGCCATCATAGTCTTTCTTCTGGACGGTGTTTGCCAGCACCCAGTCCACCCGTTCGATCCCGTATTCTTCGATCACCGCTTTCGTGCAGCCTGCTTTCAGGTGGAAACCGTCAAAATTTTCACGGATCGTTGCCTCAACTGCGTTTTTACATGCGATGTTCAGCTTATGGGATTCCCGGAACATGGTGATCTCGTCCCTGGCCCGCGCTTCTGTTACTGATAATTGATAGAGTTTCGGATATTCCATGTTGTTTTCCTCCTGGTCATGATCTTTTCCGCCCTGTATCTGGTTGGAGCCTTTACCGTGCCCCCTTATCTGCCGTCCTTGGCATATTCGGCGCGGGGCGTGCGGCGGCTTCTTTTGCCGCATTTTGCAGTGCCCCGCGCAGGGAAGGTTTTTCTACCGTTTTCTGGTATTCCCCCAACACGGCCTTGTTGATCGCCTGACGCATTTCTGCTGTAGTTGGGCAGCATATGTCATGGTATTTACCGTCTTTTCCTTTGCTGCTGGGCATGGCGACGAATTTCCCTTTTTCGCTGTCCATAATGCGGATCCCGTTGACGGCAAAACAGCCTCCGATCGTTGCGCTGGCAAAGGCAAGGAGATTTCCCCCTTTCTCCTGGAGGGGGTATACTTTTACACTGACCTCCAGCGTGTTTTTCTGGTTTTCCATGATGTCCTCCTTTTTCTGTGTCTCCAGGGGCAGGAGGTTCCCGTCCTCATAACGGTAGCCTGCCTCCCGGATCGCGTTTTTTGTTTCGGCTGTCACGCGCCCGTTCACCAGGATATCCGTGTCTATGGCAAACAGGAGCAGGTCTTTTTCCTTAAATTCTTCTGGCAGCTTCCCATTCCATGTCCGGCGCATCTGCCCGGTTTCATCCATGCGGTAACGCGCCGGCATCCGTCTTTCCCCCATAGGCCGCCTCCTTTAATGTGCATTGAATATGGAGCGGGATATGGAACTGGTCTTAAACAGCGAAAAGCATAGGAGCAGGGTATATCCGGCACAACTCCAGATCGCTTTATGGATATTGGGGGCAGCGCCGATGCCCGCTATCAGGGCAGAATAAATGGCGATGCAGACCATGATAAAAAATCCCTGCAATCCAAGGGCTACCAGCCCACGCAGGTAATTGTTCCCCATCTGGCCCCATTCCCGGTTGGTCATGGTGGCAAAAGGGATCGCGCCCACGGAGCAGTAGATGTAGATCTCCACCATGCGCCCCACAAGTACCAGCATGACGCAGACGGAGAGGATAGGGGTCGTGACCCGGATCAGCACAGTCTCAACCAACAGCCCGAACAGTTCCCCGATCCCCATCGTATCAAGCTGTGTGGTTAGGTTCCCAAGGACGGTACTGAACGGGATACTCGTGTTCCCGGTGATCACGGCGGCGCTCCTTTGTACGACCCTCTGTGACAGTTCAAAGATGGCCATAGTGATGTCAAACGTATGAGTCACAAGGTAAGTTGCAACATATACCTTGAAGATCCACTTAAAGAGATTGAAAGTGTCAAAATCGTGCATATTGTTCTTTTCCACGATCATGCTGATAAGTTCATAGCACAGGACAAAGGTGAGTATGATTCCGGCTATGGGGACGATCACATTATCTGACAAGGAGCGGATCATGGAGAACACCCCAGAGTTCCATGTCTGGGGTGTCCTTGCCACGTCCACTGCCACGTCCCCGACCGCGTCATTCACCTGGTCGAACAGCCCGGCAAGGTTCCCTGTGATGCACTCAATCAGGAAATCCTTGATCCACTGCCCGATCTGGTCGAGGATATTCAGCATAAGCGATACCTGCCTTAGTTAAACAGGGTCGCCAGCAGGGGGATCAGGTTCATGCCGATCAGGGCAACACCTCCGCCGGCCATCAGCTGCTTCATTCCCTGCGATTTGGCACCAGGGTTGTCATTGCCGTAGCCCTCAAGCAGATTGATCACGCCCCATACGCCAAGTCCTGCGCCTAATGCGATAACGAGTACTTTCAAAGTGTCGATTGCGCTTGCGAAAAATGCCATATAAAATGTTGAAACCGGAATTTTTGTTTTGTTGTTTTTGTATCATTGATTCTCAGGAAAGAAAGAGCAAATCCCGACTGATTTGTTATTTTTATGGGATCCATCATCCGGTTCCGTCTCCTTTCTTTTTATGTGCATACGCTTTTCTGTCCTGAGATGTTTTTAAAAGGCGGTGCGCGTATCCTCATAAAGATTACCTCCATTAAAAAAGCCGCCTGAACATAGTCAGACGGCGGAGTTGCCAGTTTCTGGTGGTGCTTCCAGTTCGCAGACCTCAAACACATCATCCGGCCTGACCTTCAGGCGGCGTTTCAGGAATCTCGCCACGTCAAACGTGTTTTTCGGGTCTGCATCTGAAAGGTATTTGTATTGCGGGTGTCTTGTGATGTCAAACTTGTCGGAGAAAAATGGACGCACGCCTTGTACCTGGAGGATACATTTCCCTCCGTCCATGACCGCAAGTTCATCGGGTGTCATCAGTTCCTTTCCCAATTTTTGATAGTTTAGCCCATAGCTGCGCTGGCTTCCCCGCGTGTCAGATGTGTTAAAACTGTCTATGGTCTCTTTTCCGAGCATGGAGGAGATCTCCTTTAAGGTACTTTGTTCCTTACCGCCCAGGAAAAGAACGCAGGAGCAGTTGCCGATAATGGTTTCCGCATGGTCTTTATAGACGGCTTTCAGCTGGCTCTGGGTCTGGACGATCACATGGGCGGAGATCTCCCGGCTCCGGATCACGGAGATCAGGTGTTCAAAGTTGGGGATCTTCTGGTTTGCAAACTCATCCAGCAGGCAGGTGACATGGGTTTTCAGTGCGCCGCCATTTTCCAGTGCCCGGTCGCAGAGTACATTGAACATCTGGGTATAGACCATGGAAGCGATGAAATTGAAAGTGGTATCCGTGTCGGAGACGATACAGAACAGGGCGGTCTTGCGGTCGCCCAGCTTTTCCAGTTCCAGTTCATCATCCATCATCAGGTCGCGGACTTCCTTGATGTCAAAGGGGGCCATCCTTGCGCCGCAGGAGATCAGGATAGATTTTGCGGTTTTGCCCGCCGCCATTTTATACTTTTTATACTGGCGGACGGCAAAATGCTCCGGATCCCTCTGCTCCAGGCGGTCAAACATCATATCCACCGCATTTTTAAAAGTTTCGTCCTCCTCGCGGACTTCGGATGCGTTGAGCATTTCCAGCAGCGTGTTAAAATTCTTTTCATTCTCCGGTGCCTCATACCAGATATAGGCGATCAGCGCCTGATAGTAAAGGGCTTCCGCCTTGCTCCAGAAATCTTCCCCGCCTTTGCTGTCCTCGCCTTTGGTGTTCTCCATGATACAGTTGACCAGCTTTAAGATGTCGTTCTCGCAGCGCAGATAGCGGAATGGGTTGTACCGCATGGACTGTTTAAAGTCGATGGTATTCAGGATCTTGATCTCATATCCGCCGCGCTGGAGCATCTTCCCACACTCCAGAACCACCGTGCCTTTCGGATCCGTGACCACATAGGAACTGTTCATCTGCATGAGGTTCGGCTTCACATGGAAGCGGGTCTTGCCGGAACCGGAACCGCCGATGATCAGTACATTTTTATTGATGTTATACTTCGGTATCTTGTTCCTGCCGATCATGATCCGTTCCGTCTGTGTCAGCAGGATATTGTTCTCAAACTTTGGGTCGATAAAAGGTTTTATATCCGTATCCGTCCCCCAGCGGGCACTGCCGTATTCTACGCCGTGCCGATATTTCTTTGCGTTTTTTCCTTTGAAATACACGACAGCCCGGACAGCAATGGCTCCAATAACGCCGATCAGCAGGTCACGGGGGTGGAAACCTGGGAGCGGGTTCTTTGTGATAGCCGTTCCCAGGCCGGAGATCGCTGCCATAGCCTTTGTGACCACATCTCCACCAGCGGAAAGACGGTAGCACTCCGCGATCTTGGAGAAAAACCAGAACATGAACACATAGGGCAGGTTCGGGATGACATATTTTTTGATCTCAATATTTTTCAACGCTCATGTCCTCCTCTGTCCCGGTTCTTCTCCCTGCCGGATACCAGCCCCTTCACGATCTCCTTGAACTGAGAAAGCTGTTTTTTCAGCGACGGCTTCCTCTGCTTCTTCAAGGTCTTTGCGGTATAATCGGCAAAAGCAGCATTCAGTGCATCCGCATCACGGGCCTTGAAGAACACAAGGTATCTCCCCTGTGCCGGATCTTTTTTCAAGGCAAAATCCACACCGTATTTACGGGCGCACCGTTCAAAAGACTTGATGTTCTGGTCTGTGATCTCGATGTTCTGTACGCCGGCTCCCTGCTTCACAAGGCTCTTGACGCTCTGTTTGCCGTGTTTCTGCCCATGCGCCTGTTTCTGGTACTGCCGGATCGCCCATTTCAAAAGTTCCGTTGTCAGCCGTCCGCCGTCTTTCCCTACCCGTATCACAAGAGCGACGGATTTATCCCTTATTTCGTCCTGCATGATGCTTTACCTCCCTTCCTGCAAACGGTTGGCTGCTTCATCGGGCCTCACCGCCTTTAGACTTGCCCTCGGCCATATTACGCTGACCGGCTTCACGCTTTTTATCGCTCAGGTCGCTTAAGATCGAGGGTTTTTCTGAACGTACAGAGGGCTTTTCCTCTGCTGCGTCTCTATCGGCATCCATGATCGCTTCGCGCATCTGCCCACTCATTTCAAACAGTTCAGCCATATTAGAAGGCCACTGGTCAGCAATAAATCTCAGAGGGTTTTCCATACGGAGTAAAGTCTCTGCATCGCCCCGTTCATACTTGAAATCCTCTTTCATAAAGTCGTATGCCGCCTGCATAGCAGCGATCTCTGCGCTCTGGGCAATGATATCTTCCTTATCCATATCCAGAAGTGATGCATGGAATTCGGTCATGTTCTGATCCAACACCGTTTTCAGTGTGGTTACCATCTGCTCCGTTAAAGGGTGTTTTGCTCCATAGTCCATAGAGTTGCTCATGCGTTTTCCTCCTGATTCCCTCCCCACTTGGTCAGCACTACCGTATCACCATCGGAGAGGGTATCCCACAGGCTGTAGACCGCATCCGCCACATCATCCGGATCCGCATAAGCTGTGCTGCCGACCATCATAAATTCCCCTGGCCTTACGAAAATGTCCTGGAACTCTTTCTGCTGTCTCGCGGTAAGGGAATCCAAAAGGCATCCCTCCTCCGGTATGCCGCACAACAGAAATGTGCCGC
Source organism: Otoolea muris (assembly GCF_943193115.1). Classification (NCBI taxonomy): domain Bacteria; kingdom Bacillati; phylum Bacillota; class Clostridia; order Lachnospirales; family Lachnospiraceae; genus Otoolea; species Otoolea muris. The sequence goes on along the minus strand of NZ_CALPCY010000024.1, from coordinate 38,223 downwards.
TGATATAACCGTCTTTCCCCGGCAGGCAGCGGTTCGGAGCAAGCCCCGTTGTATCTTCCCGGCTGAAAAGAAGCACCCTCTGGGGCAGGAAACATCCCACCTGCACAGCGCCGCCCAGCACCGTTTCCACAGATTCCAGTGTGTTGGGGATCACAGCCGGACGGGGCGCTTTCCCCGGCTCTACGATCAGAATGTCCATGTTTTGTGTCATGTTTGTTATCCTCCTTTAATTCTTCTTGTTTATGTGCCAGCCCGCAGGGGCTTTCACAGCGATAAAAATTTACCAGCGGAAAAAGAAATCTGCCTTTATCCCACGCCAAAGCCGTTTGCCATGTCGTGACTGACAAGGCTGGAATAATACTGGCTGATCGTCACCGGGGCATTGAACAGGGCGGAGAGGGTATATGCCCGGATATTGCCGATTAGGGTGGTGTTCTTGTCCAGGCAGTCCATAACATAGCGGATATGCTCACTGTCCAGCTTCAGCAGGCGGCTCTTTACCACCTCCGTACACATATCCTCCTGGTTGATCCGTACAGTAAGCCGTCTGCTGCAACAGACCTCCGCCATCAGTTCCACAAAGCCGTCTAGCCGCTCCTTATCGTAAGGGTTATCCTGCAAGAGTATCTCATAGCTGATGTTCTCTTTTATCAGTTCACGGTAAGCAGACATCTTATCTATCCCATCCATCTCTCCGTGTTTTGCCTTTGAAAAGTTATCCACAGTTTCCACAGCCACAGGTTCCATCCCTGCCGGATAGATAGATGGGTCAGTATCACTCTGGTCAGTTTTATTTAAGTCAGTATTATTAGTTTGTGATTTTCGCAATTCCTGACTTGTGGTTTTCACATTTCCTGATTTGTGATTTTCACAATTCTTGATTTGTGATTCCTGCCGGAGTTCCGGCTTTCCTTTGTCAATAAAGTTTTTGACATAGATCACGTTGGGTTTCCCAAGCCCGCGCCGGACACGTTCCACCAGCCCCACGCCTTTGGCCATGTCCAGTTCATTTAAAAGTTTGTTTGCCTTCTGCTCCGCACAACCAAGGGTTTCCATCACGTCAGCGATGGTGTAGATGATATATACGCGCCCATCCTGATCCATCCAGTTGTTTTTCACGGAAAGCGCCATACGATCGAGCAGCAGCCCATAAAGCACCTTTGCCTCCACAGACAAGCCTTTAAAGCGTCCGTCCGTAAACAGCACTTTGGGGATACGGTAAAAACTGTATTGTTCCGCTTCGTTGCCATAGTAATAATCCAGTTGTAACGGCATTTTTTCTGCCTCCTTTTCCGGTTTTTGAAACAAAAAAAGCCCCGGCAGGTAAAAAGTCTGCCAGGGCAAATGTATCGTGAACGCAAAAAAGCCGCCCAGTAACGAATCAGTCAGTCACCGGGCGGCTTATGCGGCCTTATTCCTGTTTGGTTTTCCATGCTTCCAGAAGGGAGAAGATCACTTGCTCCATCTGTTTTTGGGTGTAGCTTTGGGGAAAATATTTCTTTAACCTGTCATTTTTCAATGTCACCTGGACGGGAACCGGGCGTTCCTCCGTCAGAATTGCGTCCATTACATCCGCACCCAGTTTCCCCTCCCGGCTGTACTTTTTCAGGCGTTTTGCCTGTTCCAGAGAGGGGACTGCGGCCAGTTTTTCCATCAGTGCAAGGAGCATTTCCTGTTCCTCCCGCGTAAGATAGGACAGTTCCACGGCCGGATTAAACGGCAGTTTCTTATCATCAACCATTTGCAGGAGCCGGGGAAGGAGTTCTGTCAGGCGGATAAACCTCTGCACCTGCTTGTAGTTTTCCCCCGCGTTTTCTGCTACAATTTCCACCGATGCCTTCCCCTTTAAATTCTGGACAACTTGTCCAGAATTTCCTTTACCCGGCCTGCCGGCCCTGCGGCGGATCGCGTCCAGCTTCATTTTATAGGCCCATGCCTTTTCACTGGGGAGCAGGTTCTCACGCTGTAGATTGCTGTCCACCATAAAAAGAGTTGCTTCTTCATCATCCAGTTCCCGGACGATCACCGGCATGGTTGTATTTCCGGCAAGTTCACAAGCATGTCTGCGCCTATGGCCTGCGATCAGTTCATATCCGCCTTCCTCACGGGGACGGACAATCCCCGGAACGAGGATGCCATGCTCCCGTACACTTTCCACCATTTCTTCCATGGCCTGGTCGTCCAGCACCTTGAACGGGTGCCCCTTAAAAGGGAAAAGGTCTGTAAGGGCAATCTCCCGGATTGCTCCGCCAGCCTCCCCTGGCGGGTTCCCAGCTGTGAACAGGTCATCAAAAGTGGTCAGTTCAATGTTCTTTGCGCTGCTTTTCACCTGCCCACCACCTCTCTGGTCAGTGCCTGGTAAGCTGCTGCCACTTTGCCGGCGGGGTCATGGAGATAAATGCTCTTTCCCTCCGCGCTGGTTTCCGCTGCCCGGACGGACAGGGGGATAATGCTGTCAAATATCCGCAGCTTCCCATCGTAGGTTTTATGCAGGATCTCCACGATGTCCTTTGCATAATTTGTCCGCATATCTGCCATCGTGACCAGGATCCCGGCAATAGACAGCCCCGGATTGATCTGCCGTTTTACCTTTGCGATCGTCCGGATCAGCTGCTCCAGACCCTTGATCGAGAGGTATTGGGCCTGTACGGGTATGAGTATTTCATCCGCTGCCGCCAGAGCATTGATCGTCAGCATACCAAGGGAAGGCATACAGTCCAGGATAATGACATCATATTTGTTACGCACGGTTCGGAGATACTGGCGCAGGATCGTTTCCCTGCTCATGGTATTGACCAGCGTGACCTCAAGCCCGGACAATTCAATATTGGCCGGAAGAAGGTCAACACCCTCCTCGTGGTGGAGGATCCCCCCGCCATCCGGCAGGGGAGAATCCGTGATGACAGCGCCCAGTATTGTCGCCAGCGTGACCTCCATACGGTCAGGGTGCTGATAGCCAAGGCTTGCGGTCATGGAACCCTGTGCATCCACGTCCACCAGAAGTACCTTTTTCCCTTCACGGGCAAGCCCGATCCCCAGGCTTACCGAACTCATGGACTTGCCGCATCCGCCTTTTTGATTACACAGGCAGTAGACCGTCGCTCCCATTGCTATGCCTCCTCTCTTACACGAACAGTAAGCCCGTCCATGCACACATCATGATGCCCCACCAGATAATAATCTTTTCCGTCATGCTCCACCCGTGTCCATACCCAGCACATCACTTCTGGATACCCTTCCGGCACCAGAGCCTCGATCCCCTGGCCGCTCGTGTAGTAATGCCCGTCTGCGGTTTCGTATCTGCCGCTTCGGTTCTTATGTAAGCGGCTGGTTTTCCTGACCGGGCGGGAAAGGTATTTCAGCCTGTGGTTTACGGTGGAAAGCTTCTCCAGGATCTCCCGGAGTTCCTGGCTGAGAAAAAGCTGCTCACTGTCCTCATAATCAATATGGAGACCGCTCAGATCCCCATACGGTTCAAAAGTTGATAATCTCAAAAGGTTTTCAATATTCCAGTTGAGTTTCTGTGCTTCTGCGAAGACTTTTTTAATATCTGCCATTTGTATTCCCCTTCCTCTGACGTCTGCCAGCTTCCTGTTTTACATCCTGCTCCTGTTGTTCCTGATCCTCTATGATCCGTTCGATAATGACTTTATTCTGCTGACAGGATAAAGTCACCTTGTCACCTATGGAAAAGCCCAGATCACTAAGCCAGTGCCCTTGCAGTATGATCTTGGGGATTGGGTTGTACGCTTTGGTACTTCCCCAGTAAACGGTCAATTTCCTGGTTTCCATCCATGCCTCCATTTCTGTTAAAATAATTTTGTCGCTAATGTAACATTACCCTTTCTGGCTCACTTTTCGGAGCCTGATTTTTATAAAAATAAGCGGAAAAAGAATAAAGACAAATCGCGGAATCCCTTGATTTTACGGGGGTTCTCCGATTTGTCTTTATTATACTGTACGGGCATTCCCACGCTTCGCTGCTCGTGGAAATGGGTTTTACGCCATTAGCGATTGCGGAACGGTTAGGGCATGAGAAAATCGAAACAACATTAAATACTTATTCACATTTATATCCCAATAAGCAGGGGGAACTTGCAGATAAATTGGAGATTGAGAACAGCAGGGAGGAAGAAGAATGAGTGGAGTGCATAAATACCCGACAATCAGCTTTCGCATTTCCCCCAGAGAGAGGGAAGAAATCGAAGCAAAGATTTTGGCAAGCGGACTTTCTAAGAAAGATTATTTTGTCCGTTCCTGTATTTATAACCGGGTGTGCGTGGTCGGCAAAAAAGAACTGGTTTATCAGTTGGTAGAGGAACTAAAGATAATGCAGACCAATATCCGGGAAGTGACGGAACAGTTTGAAAAGACAGATGCAGATTTAACGCCGGAGGGACTGGAAGATATGCGGAATGACTGTCTTGATATGCTGAAAGCTATCCTGTGGGTATTGGACGGAGCAAAATATCTGTGGCAGGGTAACATCAGCGGAGAAGAAAATAGCCCCGACAGCGGCAACTGTTAGGGCTGTGATAACTGGAAAACCTCTGTTATCAACCTCACAATACAAGTATAGCAGAGGTTTCTTCCAGTGGCAACGATTTTTCAGAAATGGAGGGCATTATGGAAGAAACAAAAATTGAATTACAGTTGATTAAATTGTCGGAGATACAGTCGCAGGAAGTTTCTTGGCTTTGGTTCCCATTTATTCCTTATGGCAAGCTGACTATTGTTCAAGGCGATCCGGGTGACGGAAAGACAACATTTATACTGAATGTAGCGGCGAAGCTATCTAAGGGAGCAAGTTTAGACGGAGGAATGAACTTTACAGAGCCTTTGAATGTAATCTATCAGAGTGCGGAGGACGGTCTTGCCGATACGGTAAAGCCCCGGTTAGAACAGGCAAAGGCAGACTGTGAGAAAATCTCGGTCATTGATGAAAAGATAAAATCCCTTTCTATGATAGATGAACGCTTGGAAGAAGCTGTTATAAAGACAGGCGCAAAGCTGTTGATTTTAGACCCGATACAAGCCTATTTGGGCGGCGGTATGGATATGAACCGGGCAAATGAAGCAAGGGATATGACGAAGAAATTAGCGGCACTGGCAGAGAAATACCAGTGTGCGATTGTCCTTGTCGGGCACATGAACAAGGCGGCGGGAAATAAGGCGGCATACCGGGGAATGGGTTCGATTGATTTCTTTGCAGTCGCTAGAAGCGTTCTCTTAGTCGGCAGGGTTGAGGGAGAAGAAAATATAAGGGCTGTGGTGCAGATTAAAAACAACCTTGCGGCGTTCGGACACCCGAAAGCATTTGCACTGTTGGAGGACGGTTTTGAGTGGCTTGGAGATTATGAGATTACAGCTGATGAAGTGTTAGGCGGCATTGCTCCAAAAGCAAATAAAATGGAACAGGCGAAACGGTTACTTCGGGAACTGGCAGAAACAAACAACGCCATACAAAGCAATGAGGTTTTCAATCTTGCAGACGAACAGGGCATATCGAAGCGGACGCTGGAAAATGCGAAGAAAGAGTTGGGTGTCCGGGCGAAGCGGATAAACAACACATGGTATTGGGAACTGGATAAAATCAGACAGTGACGGACGAGCAAGGCAACAGCGCAACAATGCAGGGTATTAGAATTTTGCAGTCTTGGAATTGCGCTCTTGAAGATTGCAAGGTTGCAAAAATTATAGACATTGCAATGTTGCGCTGTTGGGAGGAAGCCGGGAAGCGGCGGTATCAAGGCGGCGAAAAGCCGCCCCGTCCGGTAGGACGGAAAAGCCCCCGGCAGGGCGCAAAACCCGCTTGCGGGTTGCATTTTTGTTGGCGTAGCTGACAAAAGTGCTTTTGCGTTACTTTCGCAGAAAGTAACAAAGGCTATGCGCCGTGTCCGGCGCTCATTACCCGATAGGGAGAAAGGGAAATTGATTGAAGCGGACTATCAGCGTTATGACAGGGAAAGGCTCTGTCAACCACAACAGCAGAAAATTCCACGCAAAGAACACTGACCCGGAACGGAGTTGTCTGAACGTGGAATACTGCAACGAAAATATCAAAGATGTTTACCATGAATTATTTGATGAAGCACTCGCCCGGTACAATGAGAAGCAGATCAGAAGTGACCGCCGGATTGATGATTACTATGAGAAAATCTGTTCCGGCAAACAGGAAAAGCCGTTCCATGAAATTATTTTGCAAATCGGGAATAAAGACGATATGGGAGCAAAAACAGAGGACGGACAGCTTGCGGCAAAAATACTTGATAAATATATGCAGGACTTCCAACAGCGCAATCCTACATTGAGGGTGTTCTCTGCCTATCTCCATATGGACGAAGCAACGCCACATCTGCATATAGATTTTATACCTTATACGACTGGAAGCAAGCGGGGGCTTGAAACAAGGGTGTCCTTAAAAAAGGCATTGGCGGCACTTGGATTTAAGGGCGGCACAAGGAGCGAAACAGAGCGTAACCAGTGGGTAGCGGCAGAGAAAGAACGGCTTGCGGAGATTATGCTAAAGCATGATATTGAGTGGGAGAAGAAAGGAACGCATGAGAAGCATTTATCTGTTTTAGATTTTGAGAAAAAAGAACGTGCAAAAGAAGTTGATGAACTGGAGCAGACGATTTCCGGCGGCAAAAAGAAATTATCCAATATTCTTCATCAGCAGATAACGGCAGGACAGGAAACGGAACAGATACGGAAAGAGGGCGAAGCGATCCGGGAGGAAGTATCAGAACTTTCCGCTACAAATCTTCTTTTGAAAGAGCAGGCGGAAACATTGGCAGAGGATAAAGAAAAGCTGTTATCCGAAAATGAAAAGTTGGAGAAACAGCAGAAAAAGTTACAGCAGGACATTAACAAAATGGCGCAGTCAAAGGAAGTCATGGAGCGCAATATACACGCCTATGATGAAGATATGAAATGGCAGTTGGCAGAGCCGGGCGCATTGATGAGCGCAAAGGCATTCCGGGATAAAAAGGCTTTACCGCTTGTGGAGAAATTGAAAGAGGTCGTTAAAAATCTGACTATTAAATGCGTACAGCTTACGGAGCAAGGCAGGAAGCTGACCGCCAAAGTAGACGGACAACAAGTGCAGATTAGCCGCTTGACGGATAAAGTCATGGAGCAGAACGATACCATAGACCGATTGCAGGAAAAAGCGTCTGATTTGGAGCTTTTGGAGCGTCATTTAGGAAGGGAACAGGTACAGTCGATAGTGGAACGGTCAAAAGCATTAGAGCAGGCAGAAAAGGCAAATAAACGCCCGAAACGTACCTTAGAAATGAGCCGATAGGAAAGGGATTGATAGGATATGACAGATATGGAGAAAAAAGTGATGATACGGCTGTGCGCTAAAATCGTGGCAGATACAGACCTTTACGAAACGGACAAAGAAGTGCAAAATCTGATAGACTGGGTATGTCTGTCGGAACAGATAAAGGAAAACAATAATACAATCCGCAATCTGACCGGAGAATATAAAAAGATAGAGCCGGATTGCCGGGAGGGAGTGCGGGCGCAGTTGGAACGTATGAAAGAACTCTGTAAAGAGCGGAACAATCTTTATGAAAAACAGAAGGATTTGAAAGGGCAGAAATACAAAATAGAAAAATCGTTGGAATGATAAAAAATATGGGGCGTGGCGGTTTCTATGCCCTGTATTTTATAGTGGCAGATACAGAGAGAAAGTGCTATAATCGAAAGCATGATTTAAGATATGGGAGATGAAACGGCATGGAAATAAATATTGAGGATAATTTTTCGCTGTTATTTGATAAAAATAATAATACGGCATACAAGGCATTGCAGACGTTACAGAAAGAATGTAAGGAATCTGACAAGGTATATTGTTATATGGATAAGTTAGCCGATATGATTGCCAATGATAATTCCTACATTCGGACAAGAGGGCTTACGCTGATTGCCTATAACGCTAAATGGGATAAAGATAATAAAATTGATGAAATCATAGACGAATATTTGAAGCATATAGAAGATGTTAAGCCGATAACGGCAAGACAGTGTATAAAATTGCTACCTATGATAGCAAAAAATAAGCCGGAATTAAAAGAAGATATTGTTACGGCATTACAAAAAGTGGATATATCTATTTATGCAGAAAGTATGCAGTCATTGGTCTATAAGGATATTCAAAATTCTTTGGCAGAGATAGAAAAACTATAAATTCATTGGGATTTTAAGGAGCGTGGAGTAGTGGATAACTGGTTTACAATAGATAAAATTGATGCAAATACATATATTATCAGTGAATACCGCCATTGGGAGGAAACGCATTGCTATCTGTTGAATGGAAATACCCGAAGTCTGCTTATTGATACGGGGCTTGGCATTTCCAATATCTATGAGGAAGTGCTGAAGCTTACCGATAAGCCAATTACGGCAGTAGCCACGCATATTCACTGGGATCATATTGGCGGGCATAAGTATTTCCCGGATTTTTATGCTCACGCTGATGAATTGGATTGGCTGAATGGTAAATTCCCTTTATCAATCGAAACGATAAGAGAGATGGTTGTAGACCGCTGTGATTTGCCCGAAGGTTTTTGTGTGAACGATTATGAATTGTTTCAGGGTGTGCCAACAAAAGTGCTGACAGACCATGACATCATTGATATTGGCGGTAGGGAAATTGAAGTGCTGCATACTCCCGGACACTCTCCGGGGCATATGTGCTTTTGGGAAAAAAGCAGGGGATATTTATTTACTGGCGATTTGGTTTATAAAGATATTCTGTTTGCTTATTATCCGTCTACTGACCCGGAAGCATATCTTGATTCTTTGGAAAAAGTTGCGGCATTGCCTGTAAAAAAAGTGTTTCCGGCGCACCACTCACTGGATATAGAACCGGAAATCTTAATTCGTATGCGGGAAACGTTTAGAAATCTCAAGGCGGACGGAAAACTTCATCATGGCAGTGGAACATTTAATTATGGGGATTGGGGAGTATGGTTATAGGAAATAGGCTGTGACAAAGGTAATGCTTCCTTTGGTGATGATTGTTACATGGTGCTAGCACCATGTAAGTTAGAGCAGATAAGGGAAATGATAATATGGCAGTTTGCAGTTACAAGCGGATTGCCATATTTTTGTGGAAAAATGGGCGTTTATGTGGTAATATATGCTTATTGGACTACTAATGTCCAATAAGATATAGAGGCAAAGATAAAAACACAACGCAAGGCAATCTTGCAGAACTGGTAGGTAGTCCAGTCGCACCGATTTGGTGTAAGTAGCCCTCCCTCCTTAGGGTCGTCCGTTCTTTGTTCATTACAATTATTTTAAGGAGGAATTGTCATGGACAAAGTATTGGGAAAGTTGACAGTATTTTTTGAAGAACCCTTTTGGGTGGGTGTGTTTGAACGTGTATCAGACGGAAAGCTATCTGTGTGTAAGGTTACATTTGGCGCAGAACCCAAAGACTATGAGGTTTATGATTTTGTTTTGAAGAATTATTATCGGCTACGATTTAGCCCGGCTGTGGCAACTGATGTAAAAGAAGCTGGTCGCAATCCTAAACGGGTACAGCGTGAAGTGCGGAAACAGATACAGAATACCGGGATAGGAACAAAATCACAACAGGCTTTGAAATTACAGCAAGAGCAGTTGAAAACTGAACGTAAGATTGTGAGGCGGGAACAGCGGGAAGCGGAAAAACAGCGACAGTTTGAACTGAAACAGCAGAAAAAGAAAGAGAAGCATAGGGGCAGGTAATATCTGCTTTGGCTTATCGACAAGATAGTCTATCATTAATAACTTATAGGTAAAGAATATAATTGTAAGCAAAATGATTTTAAAGAGGTGTAATAATGGGATGGTTATATACGGTGGGGCATTCTCGATTTGAATTTGAATATTTTGCAAATTTGCTAAAAAAGTTTGAGATAAATTATTTGATTGATGTAAGAAGTACTCCATATTCAAAATATGCGGAAACATTCAATAAAGAAAAACTTGAGAATTTATTATTTGCAAAAGGAATAAAGTACTTTTTTATGGGTAAATTTTTTGGCGCAAGATCAGATAATGTTGATTTGTACAGTAAGGAAGGATATTTGGACTTTGAAAAGACTTCTCATTCAGATTTATTTGTCAAAGGCATGGAAAGTGTAAAATTAGGATTAGAAAGAGGAAATAATATAGTGTTGATGTGTACAGAGAAAGATCCCATTGATTGTCATAGAGCTATTATGGTTGCAAGGGCGTTTTCTTTAGATGGGATTGATGTAAAACATATTCTTCCAAATGGGAAGTTCCAAACACAGCAGGAATTAGACAAGAGATTATTAAATAGATATTTCCCAGATAGAGCACAGTTAACGCTATTTGATTATAATGATCCCGTAAGTGATGAAGATAATATAAAATTAGCTTATCGAGAACGAAATAAAGAAATTGGTTACCATTTAAAACAAAAAGAAAGGGCTATTGTATAGGGAGAAAATTAGGTATGCAAATTTTCACAATGGGTTTTACAAAAAAGAGTGCAGAAGATTTTTTTAATTTGATTCGGGAACATCATATAGAAATGTTAATAGATGTTAGATTGAATAATCAATCTCAACTAGCTGGTTTTACAAAAGGACGAGATATTGCTTTCTTCTTAAAAGAAATTTGTAATTGTGAATATAGTCATGAAATTCAATTTGCACCAACGAAAGATATACTAGATCGTTATAAAAAAGAGCAAATAAGTTGGGAAAAATATGAGGTTGAATACAATGAGTTAATAAAAAGAAGAAATGTTTTAGATATTTTTAAAACTAAATATCTTAAATTTGATAAGGTACTATTGTTGTGCTCGGAACCAACACCCGAATATTGCCATAGAAGGCTGTTAGCGGAAGCTTTGAATGAAGAATTAGAAGATAGAATTGTTCATATATAACGTAGGAGGATATGCATTATGGGAAACATTAGAATGGTAGTATTAACAAAATCGTCTAAATATGGTAATAACTGTGTTGCAGGTATTGATTTGAGTAATGGTGATTGGATAAGACTTGTAACAGAAGATGAAGCAAGTCATGGTGCTGTATCAGACAATGATTTAATATGTGAGGGCGGTAGAAGTGTTGAAGTTCTAGATGTCATAGATGTACCTATACTGGGAATGTGTAATGATTGTGTTCAACCAGAAAATGTTTTACTTGATTTGGATACATATATTGAGATAAAAGGAAGAATGACTCTTGATGAGGTGCTGAAAATTCATCCATTAGAAAGAAAAAGAAATATTTTGGGAAATGATTATGGATATATCACAGAGGCACGAGTGAATACAGTTGGGTATTCTTTGATTATAGTTGAGGTATTCGATTTGGTCATTACTCAAGAGGAGAATCCTTATGGAAAACCTAAAACGAAAGCGAAGTTTATTTATCAAGGAACAGAGTATGAAAATATGTCTGTAACTGACCAAAAATTTTATTCAATTCGGAGCGGAAGTAAATTCGAAAGAGCTATATTAGTTGTTAGTATTGGAACCCCATATAATAGTCGATATTATAAATTTGTATCTGCAATTTTTATCTAGGGGGTTGATGTCTTGTGATATAACAAATTAAGATACATGATACTTGCACTATGTAAATAAAGGATAGATGGCGGTTTCGATTGGCTCTATTTTGGCTCTAAAAATTTAGACTGGCACAAAAACGAGAGCGATTTTTGAATAATATGGATAATAAGTGCTTGAAAAATGAGGAAAGAACAGTCAGTTCAAGCTATCCGCCGAGGAGTTCGAATAAATAAAAATGTTTAGTAAGTCCAGTATTTATGCGGGTTTGCAGACTTTGGAAAGGTCTTTTGATAACAAATTGATAACAGTCGTTTGAGTACGATTATTCTTACTGTCAAGTGGTTTGTTGGTGGGGGAATGATTGAGAAGTGGTTTGGATGGCTGAAATAAATCCATATTATAACGCCCTTAGCTGTGGGTAGGAACTCATGGCTAAGGGCGTTTTTGTCGTGCTTGTTAATCGGTTTTCAGTTTGTCCTTGAACGTTTCGACTAAGGTATCGCTCAATTCATCAGAGGGAGATTTCGCCCAATGCTGCGTAGTGTCAAACTTCGGGTAATTGTACCGCCACTGGTCGTAATCTTCTTTGCTGATTTCCTCGGCAGAGAGCTTGTCCGACTGCTTTTTCCAAGCGCAGAGCATTTTCAGCAGTTCGGCGGCATCCTTACTTTTGTCTTTGTTGACTTTCAAACAGACTTCTCCGTCTGCTTCACTGACGGTAAGACCGTAAATGTCCTCAAGGGTAAATAAGGTGTGCATAAGCCCGATGTAGCTGTCAATGTCGGGTATGTCAAGAGCCTGCGGCGCAACGTCCAGAGCCTGCGCTAGTGCAGCCGTCAAGTCTGCCTTTGGCTTGCGTGAGCCAGTTTCATACTGTGCTAAACGCACATCCGCTGATTTTTCGGGAAATCCGACAAGCATACCAAGATATTTCTGTGTCATGCCCCGCATAATGCGGAAAAAATGTATTCTTTCGCCAATTGCCATAATGTTTCACTCCTTGTTCCTATGTTTATAAGGAGTATAGCATATATGTTTAGAACAAGTCAATAGAAACAAAACAAAAAAGTTTAACATTTTCTTGCAAACCTATTGACAATAGCAAAAATGTTTAGTATTATGAATTAGGCAAAAACGCTTAGAGAGAAAGGAGAGGTTGTATGGACAACAAATTTATCCGTGTGGATGAGGTGGCGCAGGAGCTTTCCGTATCAAAGCCTTATGCTTACAAGCTCATCAAGAAATTGAATGATGAGCTGAAGGAGCAGGGGTTTATCACGATTGCAGGGAGAGTAAACCGCCAGTATTTTCAAGAAAGGTTTTACGGGGCAAGACAAAAACAGGGAAGGGAGATGGAATAAATGCCAGTATTTAAGAATGAGGGAAACGGCACATGGTATGTGATGGCAAGGTATGTAAACTGGAAAGGGGAGCGGAAACAGAAGTGTAAGCGTGGATTTGCTACAAAACGTGAAGCGCAGGAGTGGGAGCGCAAGTTTCAGCTACAAAATTCTGCTGACCTTGACATGGAGTTTGAAAATTTTATGGAGCTTTATAAAAATGATGTAAAAAATCGTTTAAAGGAGAACACTTGGCTGACAAAGGAGCATATTATTCGGACGAAGATTCTCCCGTACTTCGGGAAAATGAAGATTAGCGAGATTGGCACGAAGGAAATCATTGCATGGCAGAATGAGCTGCTTGCCTACCGTGATGAAAAGCGCAACCCTTATTCGCAGACGTATCTGAAAACCGTCCACAACCAGCTTTCCGCTATCTTCAACCATGCAGTGCGCTATTACGACCTCCGCTCAAACCCTGCGGCAAAGGCGGGGAACATGGGAAGCGAGGAACACAAGGAAATGCTGTTCTGGACGAAAGAGGAATATAAGAAGTTTGCGGATGAAATGATGGACAAGCCAGTTTCCTTTTACGCCTTTGAAATGCTTTACTGGTGCGGAATCCGAGAGGGAGAATTATTGGCTTTGACCGCCACGGATTTCAATTTTGATAAGGAAACGGTCACGATTAACAAATCCTACCAACGCCTGCATGGGGAGGACGTGATTACCTCTCCGAAAACAAAAAAGAGCAACCGCACAATCAAGATGCCGAAGTTTCTCTGCGAGGAAATGCAGGAGTATATCGGTATGCTGTACGGCTTAAAAAAGAAAGACCGTATCTTTACAATAACCTGAATCCGTGAAGTTCAATTGCATAATTAGGCATAGAAAACCAAGATTTATGCTGTATTCCAGCTTTTCGAGATGCTAAAATTCTATCACCCAATGGGTGAAGAAATTTTGGTACTTCTAAATCCCAAGAGACCTTGTAAAATATGGTTCTAAAGGAAATAGTACCGACTTAAATTTCACGGATTCAGGAATAACAAAGAGCTATCTCCATCACGAGATGGACAGGGGTGCAAAAGTCGCAGGGGTGAAACGCATACGGATTCACGATTTGCGTCACAGCCACATCAGTTTATTGATTGATATGGGGTTCTCGGCGGTGGCGATTGCTGACCGTGTGGGGCATGAGAGCATTGAAATCACTTACCGCTATGCACACCTGTTTCCGTCAAAACAGACAGAAATGGCAGACAGGCTTGACGATTTAGGAAAGGGGGATTTTTAATATGTCGAATAAGAACTTAGATAACTGCAACCGATGGAGAAATAAAACTGTTGCTTTTCGGGTATCTCCCGAAGAAAATGAGCAGATTGACAAAGCGGTGCGGCTTTCGGGGCTTACCAAGCAGGACTATATCACAAGGCGGCTCTTATGCCAAGACGTGGTCGTGCAGGGCAATCCGAGGGTATATAAGGCACTCCGCAATGAACTTGCCGCCGTCCTTGCAGAATTGCAGAGGATTGAAGCGGGTGAGGGTGTAAATGAAGAATTGCTTGACACAATCGAGCTGATTGCTGTTATCCTCGGCGGTCTGAAAGGAGAGTGTGAAGATGGCAAATAAAAAAGAAACGGCTGCCCCGAATGTATCTGTTGGCGCAGATACGGAGCAACCGCCTAATGTAAACAATAACAGTATAACCAATTACCCGCCGAAAAACAATAGCAAAGCTCTTGAAACTGTATCTATGGCTGAATTGTATGATTCTGTATATCCGAGCAAGCCGCCTTTGATTGACGGTCTGCTCTACCCTGGCACTTATCTTTTCGCAGGCGCGCCAAAAGTCGGCAAGAGCTTTCTTATAGCGCAGATTGCGTACCATACCAGTATGGGAGTACCACTATGGGAATATCCCGTCCGAAAAGGAACGGTCTTGTACCTTGCCCTTGAAGATGATTACCGCCGCCTGCAGGAAAGGCTGTACCGTATGTTTGGCACGGACGGGGCAGACAATTTATTCTTTTCTGTTTCGGCGGGTAATCTTGGCAATGGTTTGGATGAACAGTTGCAGGAATTTATGAAACAGCATACAGACACAAGACTGATTATTATTGACACCCTCCAAAAGGTGCGTGAAGTCGGCGGGGATAATTACAGTTACGCAAATGACTATGAGGTTGTTACAAGGCTGAAACAGTTTGCAGACAGCTATGGCATCTGTATCTTGATTGTCCATCATACCAGAAAGCAGGGTTCTGATGATAAGTTCGATATGATTTCGGGAACTACTGGCTTGCTCGGTGCGGCTGACGGTGCGTTCCTGCTGCAGAAAGAAAAACGCATCGGCAACGCCGCCACGCTTGAAGTGTCGGGCAGAGACCAACAAGAGCAGAAACTCTATCTTCTCCGCAATCCCGAAACATTGTTATGGGATTTTCAAAAGGCAGAAACAGAATTATGGCGAGAGCCGCCAGAGCCTCTGCTTGAGGAGATAGACAAAAGGATTACTGCGGACTGCCCTTTATGGCAGGGGACTGCGACGGAGCTTGCGGCTTGGCTGGGAACAGAGTTACAGCCGAACAGCCTTGCACGGAAACTGAATGTCTTGTCGGGGCGTCTGCTCAACGAATACGGCATTTTCTATAAACGTGAACGGTGTCACGAGGGGCGTATGATAAGGCTGTACCGTGGGGAGCGTGACGGTATGTGACGGTGTGACGGTATTTTTAGGAGTGGGGTGCGGTACGGAAATAACCGTCACATCGACGCAAACCGTCACGGATAAAGTTTTTGCGGGGGTGCAGGGGGCTTTTTACAAAAAGCCGCCCTGTCTCGTCTGCCGACTCGGGCGGTTCGCAGCTTGTGTGCCACTGGCACACGCTCACCCCTCGGAGAGCGCAAAACCTGCTTGCAGGTTGCATTTTTGTTGGCGGAGCCGACAAAAGTGCTTTTGCGTTACTTTCGGGAAAGTAACAAAGCCTACCAGCCGAAAAGAAAGGGCGTGATTTTATAAGACGGACGATTAGCGCAATGGTGGGGAAAGGCTCAGTCAACCATAACAGCCGCAAGTTTAAGGCTGAAAATGTGGATGGGGAGCGTTCACACCTTAATGTAAACTATTGCAACGAGAGCATTAAGAAAGTGTATCATAAGCTATTTGATGAAGCATTACAGAGATATAACGAGAAACAGACGAGAACAGACCGCCGTATTGCTGACTATTACGAGAAGATACGGAACTCAAAGCAGGAAAAACCGTTCCATGAACTGATTTTGCAGATTGGCGATAAAGAAAATATGAGTGCAGGAAGCGAAAACGGACAGCTTGCAAGGCAGATTTTAGATGAATATTATCATGGATTTCAAGAGCGAAACCCGAACCTTTATGTATTTTCCGCTCATATCCATATGGATGAAGCAACGCCGCATCTGCACATTGACTTTGTTCCGTTCACGACAGGCAGCAAGCGTGGGCTTGATACAAGGGTATCATTGAAACAGGCGTTAGCGGCACAGGGATTCAAAGGCGGCTCCCGTGGCGATACGGAGTGGTCACAATGGGTATTTTCCGAAAAAGAACAGCTTGCCGCCGTAATGGAACGGTACGGAATTCAGTGGGAGCAGAAAGGCACGCATGAAAAACATTTGTCTGTCCTTGATTATAAAAAGCAGGAGCGGGAAAAAGAAGTTACTCAGCTTGAGGGGCAGATTTCGGAGAAAAAAGAGGAATTCCAAGTATTGTCGGACAGGGTGGAGAATTACGACAAAGGAATGGAAAACCTAAAAACTCTGGAACAGGCGCTTGACACTTCGCCAGAATACCAGTTGCCAGAGCCGCAGGGGTTGATGTCGGCGAAGTCGTATAAGAATAAAGTGGCAGAACCTTTGGTGCAAAAGCTGAAATCGCTTGTTAAAACGGCACTTATAAGGTGCTTTGAAGCATGGGACAGCTACTATCGGCTGAATGTCACAAACAGCAATCTCCACCGTGAGAATGAGAGGTTAAGGAAAACCAATGAGAAACTGGCAGGGGAAAATGAAAACCTCCGTGTAGAAAACAAAGATTATAAGCTGCTCCGTAAGACATTTGGGAGTAAGCAGATAGACAGCCTTTTAGAGCAGGCAAAAGCAGCACAAAAATCAAAACAGCGTGAAAAACGCTTTAAAAACAGCAAAGAAGAAAGGTAGGAAACACTATGGAAAATAGGATTTATGACGAAAATAACGGTCTCTGGTATGCAAGGCAAGACGACTATTACCTCCCAGAGCTTGCATTACCTCCCGAAGAAGAAAAGCTGATTGGTATTTGGGGACAGCGGCATTTACGGTATCTTAAAGAGCATAAACAGTTCGTTTATCTCAATCTGCTGACAAGCGGCAGGCTGAATGAATACCTTGCAAGCATAGATGAACAGGCAGAGGATATGTTTTTTCGGCTGGTAAAGGAGTATGCCGGCAAGCATGGAGTAACGGAGCAATTAAAGGCAGAAAACCAGCTTTTATGGGTTCAAAAAATGAATAATATTCGGGTTTGTGTGAGGGAAGTTGTGGAGAGCGAGTTTATCTATTCGTAGTGATAAGCGGCACTCCTGCAATATGTGGGAGTGCCGTTCAATTAAGCAAAAATAGTTCGGGGAATTGAAAAATCTTACAAATTCGTGTATACTTAAAATAATTAGAATGAGAAATTAGAATTTGCGAGGAAAAAGTAATGATACTAAAATATAGAAACGCAACTCCAAATGATATTGAAGAAATATACAGTATAATTCGCACTGCTATAGATGCTATGGAGCGAGATAATATTTTTCAATGGGATGATTTGTATCCTACTAAAGAAGATTTTCAGGAAGATGTTGATAAAAGTCAACTCTATGTTGGTTCAGTGAATGGTCAAATAGCGGTTGTATATACCTTAAACCAAAAATGTGATAAAGAATATGAAAACGGCAAGTGGAAATATAAAGATAAGCCATTTTATATCGTACATAGACTTTGTGTGAATCCGACTTTTCAGAATAGAGGAATTGCTAAATCTACGCTATTATATATTGAAAAGCAATTAACGGAAATGGGTATTCATGTTATTCGATTAGATGTATTCTCTAATAATCCATTTGCATTAAGGCTATATAATTCTTTAGGTTATTCGGAAGTTGGCTATGCTGACTGGCGAAAAGGAAAATTCTTTTTGATGGAAAAGTGTTTTTAGCTACAAGTTACGTTTTTTCATACTGGAAAACCGGGAATTATGGAGGAAAAGAAAATAGCATTTAAGTTAGATGGCGTTGTACCTTGGGGCAGAAATATGGAAGAATACAAATTGATGTTCCGTTTAGATGATAATGATATGTCAAAAAAAATTGCAGGGTTTGGCGATGGTCCAGCCTGTTTTAATTATGAGGTGACTGAAAGAAATGGAAGTGTTATTTCGTTTGATTTGATATATCAGTTTTCGAAAGAAGATATAGAAAAACGTATTGGGGAAGTTCGAACTACAATAATGCAGCAAATGCGGGAAAATATGGATAACTATGTGTGGAAGAACATTAAAAGTTTAGAAGAACTTGAAAGTACCCGTATGTCTGCTATGAGAAAATTTTTGTCTGATTATGAGAAGGGAAAAGCAGAGAGACGTTATGTATTCCATGAACTGCCTGATAAATTACCCTATGGAGCAGATTACTTTGATATTGGGTTGAGTTCTCACTTCCTGCTAATGTATACATCATTAGGATATAATTTTCATATAGCATCAATGACAGAAATGCTTAGAGTATGCAAAGAAATTAGAATTTTCCCGATTGTAGATTTGGATGCAAATAAGACAGACTTAATTAAAAACGTAATAGATTACTTCCAAAGGGATTATAATGTGGAAATTGTTAAGACAGAATATGAGTTCCAAAAGGGAGATAATAAATTATTGATTATAAGAAATAGAGATGTGATTTAGGAATAATGAGGTTTTAAAAAGATATGGATTATAAAATTCGGGAAATTAGAAAAAATGAATATCCAATATTATCTGATTTTTTGTATGAAGCAATTTTTATTCCAGAGGGCATGGATAAGCCGCTAAAATCTATTATCAAACAGCCAGAGTTACAAGCATATATTAAAGATTTTGGAAAAGCAGACGATTGGTGCTTGGTTGTGGAAACAAAAGAGCAGATTGTGGGTGCAGTATGGGTGCGTATTATGAACGATTACGGGCATATTGATGACAAAACGCCCTCATTTGCCATATCACTGTATGAGGAATACAGAAATTTGGGTATTGGTACAGCACTTATGGGAGCTATGTTGCAACTTCTAAAAGTGAAAGGATATAAGCAGACATCTCTATCTGTGCAGAAAGCGAATTATGCAGTCAAAATGTATAGAAAAGCAGGATTTGAAGTGGTTGACGAGAACAAAGAAGAATACATAATGATTTGCAAATTATGATAAAGTAGTGGTTTTTGACTATTGCATTTCTTAACAAAATCGCTTATAATCTAAGCCATAGCATATAGCTATTATCCGCAGTTACAGAGTTGGTGTTATCAACACCGATAACAAAATGATAACATTAGCTCATATAGGCAGGATAATATGGACATATCAAATAATCAAAAGATTTACATACTCGACAGAGAATAAATCCTAAATAAAATTAGTTAGTAAAAGTCGAGTTCGAATAGTAAACAGAGAGCCGGGAAGCCGCATAAACAGCGGACTTTCCGGCTTTTGAGGTGAGGCGTGATACCTTTTTGATACCTATATAATAGCAAGCCTTTATTAATCCAAGGCTTTTAATAATTTGTCTCTTAAATCTCCGGCATGGCTATATTCTATGTATTCTATACTTCCTAAGTCGCTTATTGCGTTGGTGTTTTTATCTTTGATTATGATAACGGGCTTTCCTAATCCATATACTAAACCTTGTTCCAACATAACATTAGGATTAAGTCCTGATATGTTTATGATTACCATTTTGCAGGCTTGTATCTGTTGACAAATTTTACACATTATATCTTTATTAGTGATTTCGTTATCTGCCTTATAATGTTCATAGCCTAAAGCATTTAACGCAGGAACAATACCATAATTATAGCTATCTAAGTATTCTGCGGAAAATGGCATGGCGATAAAAATTTTGTTGCGTTGATATTGAGGATTAATAGGACAACCACTGATGTCTAATTTAAAACATTTACGCATTTGATGTGGTGCAATCTTTTTTTCTGCCATTTTTAAGCGATTAGCTTCTATATCAGATTCTAATTTTCTTATTAAATTAGATAAATTGTTTAAGAAGAATTCAATAGTAGTATTTCGGACGGTTTTTTGTGTAGAAGACAAATCATGAGTATTAAATGACATATGGGTAATGTTGAGATTAGCGAGTGCATTATATTTGTCTAATAAATGGTTATATTCAACAATCCATGATTTATAAACATCAGTGTACACATAATCTTTGTTTTTTGAATAGATTTCTACCTTATCATGTAGATTTTTGATTTCGAATGATAGAGCTTGCATATCGTTAAAATTCATTTTATTTCCTCCACATATAGCTGTTATTTTTCTTATCATTCCCTTTTTCATTAACACTACTACTTGTAGCAGGCCAGTTGATTTTCCACTCAAAATATTCGTCCTCGGAAATCTCCCCATTCTTCAACTGCTCTTTCCGCAGACACCACTCCCGCATGAAATCATTGACTAATCCATACTCTAGCCACATACCCACCGGGGCATGAGCAGGCCAGTCATCA
Source organism: Otoolea muris (assembly GCF_943193115.1). Taxonomy (NCBI): domain Bacteria; kingdom Bacillati; phylum Bacillota; class Clostridia; order Lachnospirales; family Lachnospiraceae; genus Otoolea; species Otoolea muris. Next base: position 17,555 of record NZ_CALPCY010000024.1, on the reverse strand, counting down.
TTGTCATAGTAACGTACCGATTTATCATCAGAAGCGTTGCATTTGCCGGGATTGCGGACAAGCTGAAATAAGTGGATCGTGCTGCGGTCATCTTCATCAAGCCAAAGGAATGTAAGCATAATATCTTCGGCGCAACCGGGGGTAACACCAATAAAATGGATGTAATTGACGTTCAGTATTTTTGCCATTTCCATTAAAGTGTTGTTTTTGGGAACACGATAGCCGGATTCATACTGTGCGATACGAACATCAGCATTTCGTTCCTCATATCCCAATTTTAAGCCCAGTTCACGCTGTGTCAAGCCCCGGAACGTGCGTATTCTCTTTATCCGTTCTCCTAATACCATAATCATGTGTCCTTTCTGAAAATTAGAATGATTGTTTTGATGTTATCATGTTACATCTGCTCCACAACTCGTCTTTATATGAAAACACATCTTTGTCAATCTTTCTTTCAATAAAGCCGACTTTTTCATAACATTGCTTCGCTAATGTGTTTTCATTGAAAATATTCAGTTGAACCGCTTTTGCGCCGGTTATCTGAAAAGCGTATTGCAGAGCCAGATTCAGCATTTCTTTTCCATAACCTTTTCCACGTTTTGTTTTATCAACGATGACAAATTTGAGAAAGCCGATATTGTCTGCTGTATTGACAGAATAACAGAAAAAGCCTACTGTTTGTCCGTTGTTTTCAGTCGCGACATGAGCACTGTCCGTCCAGTCCATTGCATTTTTCTCTAATAAATCATGGAAAGATTTTGGTGTCATGGGGTATGGCAAGGGATTTGCACACCAAAAGGCATGGGTTCTTTCGTTATCAATCTATTTTAATACATATTCGTAATCTTTATTTGGTATATACGGTCGGATTCTCATAAATGAAATGTTCTTTCTCCAATTTATTTATAAATTTGTTATAGGTAGTACACCAGTATATATTCTTCCTCGTTCTCCTTTACAATCTCAAAACCAATCTTTAAATACATCTTTGCCGCATAATTGGCTTTTTGAACAGAAAGAGAAACCCGGCTGTACCCATGTGATTTGAGCATGGTAAGAATTTCTTTCATCATAGCCGTTCCAATGCCAAAGCCCCGATATTCTTTATAAAGAGAGATTGCTAAAGAGGGCGTTTCATCATCTATATGTCCGTAATCATTCATAATACGAACCCAAACGGCACCGACAATCTTATTGCCAACCTCTGCCACTAATCCCCAATCATCTTTGGATTCCCCAAAATGCTTAACATAAATCTGTAATTCGGGAGATGAAATAATACTTTTGGTTGGAGGTTCGATACCCTCTGGAACAAAAATTGCTTCATATAGAAAATTATCCAGTAACGGATATTCCTGTTTTTGTATTTCCCGTATCGTATACTCCATAGCTTACCTCTCAATTCTGTATTCTCCATATATTCTAGCATAATTCAGATAATACAGCAATAAAAAACTTATCAGAAATGCTAAATTTAATAAAAAAGATAAGTTTAACAAATAAGCTATTGACAATAACAGAAATGTTAAGTATAATTCAAATACAGAGCTTAACAAAAACGCTAAATAAAAAGGAGGATATTGAATGAGGAATGAACTATTTGTAACTGCCGGGGAGGTAGCGCAGGAGTTGGGCGTTTCCAAACCATTTGCTTACAAATTAGTACGACAGATGAATGAGGAACTGGAAGAAAAAGGTTTTATCACAATCGCCGGACGTGTCAGCAGAAAATATTATGAAGAAAAATTCTACGGCATGGCGCAGGCGGCGAACTAAGGAGGGCAGATTATGGCGGCATATAAAGATGAACAGCGTGGAACGTGGTATGTATCGTTCCATTATTATGACTGGACGGGGAAGAACTGCCGAAAAGTCAAGAGAGGTTTCAAAACCAAAAGAGAAGCTACGGAGTGGGAACACCATTTCCGTATGAAAGAAGCGGCTGACTTGGATATGACTTTCGGTGAATTTGTGCAGGCATACACAAGAGATATGAAACCTAAGTTAAAACACAATACTTGGTTGACAAAGGAGCATATCTTACGCACAAAATTGTTACCGTACTTTGAGAATAAGAAAATGTGCGATATTCGTGCAAAAGATATTATCCAGTGGCAGAATGAGCAGATTTCCTATCGTGATGAAAAGGGAAAGCCTTATGCGCCGACTTATCTGAAAACTCTGCAATCAGAATTGAGCGCATTGTTTAATCATGCGGTACGGTTCTACGAATTAAAGAGCAATCCCGTTGTCAAAGCCGGTCCGCTTGGGAAAGGGAAAGCAGAGGAAAGGCTTTTTTGGACGAAGGAGGAATATCTGAAATTCATTGAAGCAGTAAAAGACAAGCCATATTCCTATCAAGCATTTCAAATTTTATACTGGTGTGGCTTGCGTGTTGGCGAACTTTTAGCACTCACGCCGCAGGATATAGATTTTGATAACAAGGTAATTCGGATAACAAAATCTTATCAGCGGTTAGAGGGAAAAGATGTGGTAACAGACCCAAAGACACCGAAAAGCAAGCGCAACGTCAGTATGCCGGATTTCTTGTGTGAGGAATTAAAAGAGTATCTCGGCAGACTGTACGGACTTCTCCCGACTGACCGTATTTTTCATCTGACAAAAAGTTTCCTGCACCATGAAATGACGAGAGGGGCAGGAAAAGCAGGGGTAAAGCGCATTAGAATCCACGATTTAAGTTATCCAAACTTAAATAAAAACCAAACCTTTCAGAAAAAAGACGTAAACCGCAACAAATACCGTCTGAAAAAGTTTGGATATTATTTTTATCTTTTTCTCTTGATACCGCAAAAATCTACAAGAGAGCCATCAGGATTTTTCCACTTTGCAGATACCTTTCTGTCGTTTTCATCCTCCAGAGTGGCCAGTGCCGTTGCTTTCTCTTCCACAGTGATATCAAGGTAAACCATCGTGGTCTGGAGCTGTTCGTGGCCGAGTAAAAATGAAATCTGTATGATGTTCATCCCATCCTCCAGCCAGTGTGAAGCCTTCGAATGGCGAAGCTGGTGTGCATGGAGCCCTAGCGGCACATCACTGCAGACCTCATGCGCCATCTTGGCATATTTCCTCAACATCTTGCTGATGGCAGGCTGGGCCAGCTTCCCATGGCATCCAGTATTACGGGAATAAAAGACATAAGCTTCCGGATCCGGTGTTTCCCCATGGAACTCTGCCAGGTAACGCTTTAAATGCGCGACGGTCTTGGGCAGCAGGTAAAGGGTGCGGATCTTATTTCCTTTCCCGATAATAACCGCATATGGTTTTTCGTCCGACAGGTGGAGCTGGCTGTTCTTCATCGACAGGAGCCCGTCCAGCCGGGCAGCGGTGCTGTAGAGCAGGATAAGGAATGCCATATCCCGGCGTCCGGCCCTGCTTAATGGGCTGGGGGCATCCAGCAGTGCCTTTACCGCTTCCCTCGTCAGGCCTTCCACTTTCTTTTTCTGGCATTTCCTGCGCGGGATCTGGGCCGCCTCCAGATACAAGTGCAGGTAAGCCACATCCCGGCTGCCCAGGTACTTCAAAAATGTCCTTAAAGATGCCAGCCTGTTGTTGCAGCTCTCCGGGCTGCATCCCCTGGATTCCCGCAGCCAGACAAGCCATTCTTCGATAACCGTATGCCGGAAGCAGTCTGCATTCAGGCTGTCACTGTGTATCTTTTTCTCATTCTCCAGAAAGAACAGGTACAGCACGATCGCATCCCGGCAGGATTTCAGGGTGTTCATGCTGTCTGTTTTCTGTGAAAGGACATAACCGTCCAGAAACCCTGAAATATATCCGGCTATCAGGATGCTTTCCTTATTAGGTTTCTTCATCTGCGGGCACCTCCGGCATCATCCATTCCGAACCGGCTTGTGTCTGTTCCTTTATGATCTCCGAGAGCCCGGGCACAATCGATTAGTAGTACTTCGTGCTCTCCACTGTCGTATGCCCCATGCTCTTACTGAGGAATACCAGCCTGTCATGGAACTCAAAGCCCCGTCCCACCCACCGGTTGATGTTTTCCACGGCATAATGGTGCCGGAATTCGTAGGCAGTAGCGTGGGATGCGTTCACCCCGCGCCACAGGAGGTTAAAGTTTTTGGCCACCCACCCCCTGCCCAAATGCGAATTCCGTATGGAAGGGAAGAAATATTCCCTCCCGGGCACAATCTCCCCAATGGCCGTATCGTACCTGCGCATGATTTCCAGCATGGAGTCATGCAGGACAATGTAATGCTGGTCATGCCCCTTGGAGTACTGTATATCCAGGACGCCCCTTTCAAGGTCTGCATTTTCCCTGGGGAGCAGCCTTGCTTCATTCGTGCGGATCCCGCTGCTGTAAAGGAGCCGGAAAAAGACGGGGATGGTCATTTTCCTTATGGCCGTCTCTTTCCGGTTGTTGATGACGGGGATATGGTCGCACTCATGGAAGAAACGGCTGAGCTCTTCCTGTGTAAAGGCATGGGGGATGTAAGTCCGCATTTCCTTACGGGGAATCTGCGGGGGCTGTACAGGGGACAGACCCCGCCCATTCAGGAAACGGACAAAGCTGTCCACCACATAGATCCTTGACCGGCAGGAATTGTTTGCTTCCGTGTGCCGCTGGCGGCACCAGCCGTCAACCATCTCCTGTGTCAGCATGGTATCACCCGGATAGTTTTCAAGGCAGTAGCGGCCGAAAAGCATCAGGTTCTCTTCATAGGAAGAGTCGTTCCAGCGCTGCGACGCCTGCCGGTACCGTATGAAATGGCGGATCTGCGGGGCAAGAAAAGACCGGAACTCTTTCATAAGGAAAACACCTCCTCCGCCAGCGGGAAAGCTTCTATGCTTAACGCGCACTCTTTTAAATGCACAAAGTCCGCCCTCAGGTAAGGCTCAAGGGAATCCGGGGCTGTATGTCCCAGGGTCTGCGTGATGACGGGCTGTGGGACGCCGTTCTCCAGCATGGAGGACGCCAGGTTGTGCCGGAAGATATGGGTGCCCTTCCTGTCTCCGGGCTCCTGCCTTATCCCCGCCAGCCTGCAGGCTTTTGCCACGATGTTGCCAATGCTCCTGGCAGCCAGGGGTGAAAAGGGATGTGTTTCTGACAGGAACAGGCGCAGGCTCCCGGTATCCGGCCTTTCCTCTGCCAGATAATCGTATATGGCATTGCCTACAACAGCAGAAAGAGGTATCTCCACCGGCACGGATGTCTTCTGCTGCTCCACCAGTATCCGTTCTTTTTCCCAGTCGATGGAGCTGAATGTAAGGCCGGCGATATCGCATCCCCGCAGGCCTGTAAAAAGGAGCAGGAGGAGAATGGCTTTGTTGCGGGCGGAGAATCCATCATTCTCTGCCGCATCCCGCAGGAGCCTGACTTCATCCTGTGTAAGGTATCGTATGTTTTTCCTTGTTTCGCGCAGCAGCGGGAGAAAGCCCAGTATCCTCCGGCACTGTGGTTCCTTCCATTTGAGTCCGGCCTTAAAGACAGCAGATATGTTCTTCTTGTAGGGACAGCTCTTCTGCAGCGTGCCGTCGTCCGAAACGAAAAACGACAGGACAGCATCTTCTGTCACTTCATCCAGGCTCCGGGCTCCCTGCTCCTGCATCCGGTATAAAAAAGATGCCGTGTTAAGGGACTCACCCCGGATGGTTGATTCTTTTTTGCCGCGCTGAACTTCATACGCACGGTAGAAATCAATCAGTTCCTGGAATTCCGGCACCAGCAGGTGGTAGGAGCCCCTTTCAAAAAGGGTATGGCGGTGTCTGCCGTCCGGAAAGTGGCCGAAGAGATCGAATTGCTCCAGGGCTCCGATGATCGTCCTCTTGTTGCGGAGATAGTCCTTGGAATGCGGTACCTTTAAGTATTCAAGGTAAATATCCTGGTATGACTGCCAGCGGTGGCTGTCTGCATCCGCCAGTATACGGTTGATTTCATCTCTGGACCGGTGTATGTAGGTACTGCAATAGCCATTGTTTTCCATGAAGGAAAGAAGTTCTTCATGGTGTTCCTTTAGGTTTTGTAAATCCATGGTATGACCTCCCTTTTTTTGTTATAAAGGAATCATACACCAAAAATAAAATCCAAACCTTTTCAGACGGTATTTGTTGCGGTTTACGTCTTTTTTCTGAAAGGTTTGGATTTTATTTAAGTTTGGATAACGGAGGAAATCCAAACGTTTGGATTTCTTAAGGCATTCGCACGTTTCGTTGCTAATCAGTATGGGATTTTCGGCGGTATCAATAGGGAACAGGGTAGGGCATGAAAGCGTGGATATTACGTTTCGATACGCCCATATGTTCCCGACAGAGCAGATACAAATGGCAGAGTTGTTGAACGCAGAATTTAAGGAGGGTACAGAAGAATGAGCGGCACACACAAATATCCAACAATCAGTTTTCGCATTTCTCCCAGAGAAAGAGAAGAAATCGAAGCAAAGATTTTTGCAAGCGGCATGAAAAAGAAAGATTATTTTGTCCGTTCCTGTATTTACAATCGTGTATGTGTGGTAGGGAAGAAAGAAACGGTATATCAAATTGTGGAAAAATTACAGGAAATGCAGAGTCGTATGGAAGAGCTGGCAGAACAGATAAAAGACGAAAAGCCGGAGGTCACTACCGAAGAAATCAGAGAGTTACAGACATCTTATGAGGATATGTTGAAAGCAATTCTTTGGATGTTGGACGGAGCAAAATATCTGTGGCAGGGAAGCACCAAAGGAGAAGAAAAAAGCCCCGACAGCGGCAACTGTTAGGGCTGTGATAACTGGAAAACCTCTGTTATCAGTATCCACAATACAAGTATAGCAGAGGGTTCTTCCAGTGGCAACGATTTTTCAGAAATGGAGGGCGTTTTATGGAAGAAACAAAAACAGAATTACAGTTGATTAAATTGTCGGAGATTCAGTCGCAGGAAGTTTCTTGGCTGTGGTTTCCGTTTATCCCCTATGGCAAGCTGACAATCATACAAGGCGATCCGGGTGACGGAAAGACAACATTTATTCTGAACATAGCGGCAAAACTGTCTAAGGGAGAAAGTTTAGACGGTGGAATGAATCTTACAGAGCCTTTGAATGTAATCTATCAGAGTGCGGAGGACGGTCTTGCCGATACGGTCAAGCCCCGATTGGAACAGGCAGGGGCAGACTGTGAGAAAATCTCGGTCATTGATGAAAAGATAAAATCCCTTTCCATGATAGATGAACGCTTGGAAGAAGCTGTTATAAAGACGGGCGCAAAACTGCTTATTTTAGACCCGATACAAGCCTATTTGGGCGGCGGTATGGATATGAACCGGGCGAATGAAGCAAGGGATATGACAAAGAAACTGGCGGCACTGGCAGAGAAATACCAGTGTGCGATTGTCCTTGTCGGGCATATGAACAAGGCAGCAGGAAATAAAGCGGCATACCGGGGAATGGGTTCAATTGATTTCTTTGCAGTCGCTAGAAGCGTTCTCTTAGTCGGCAGGGTTGAGGGAGAAGAAAATATAAGGGCTGTGGTGCAGATTAAAAACAACCTTGCTGCGTTCGGACACCCAAAAGCATTTGCACTGTCAGAGGACGGTTTTCAATGGCTTGGAGATTATGAGATTACGGCTGATGAAGTGTTAGGCGGTATTGCCCCCAAAGCAAATAAAATGGAACAAGCGAAACGGTTACTCCGGGAACTGGCAGAAACAAACAACGCCATGCAGAGCAATGAGATTTTCGGTCTTGCAGACGAACAGGGCATATCGAAGCGGACACTGGAAAATGCGAAGAAAGAGTTAGGTGTCCGGGCAAAACGGATAAACAACACATGGTATTGGGAATTGGATAAAATCAGACAGTGACGGACGGGCAAGGCAACAGCGCAACAATGCAGGGTATTAGAATTTTGCAGTCTTGGAATTGCGTTCTTGAAGATTGCAAGGTTGCAAAAATTATAGACATTGCAATGTTGCGCTGTTGGGAGAAAGCCGGAAAGCGGCGGCAACAAGGCGGCGAAAAGCCGCCCACCGTCCGAAGGACGGAAAGCCCCCAGCAGGGCGCAAAACCCGCTTGCGGGTTGCATTTTTGTTGGCGTAGCTGACAAAAGTGCTTTTGCGTTACTTTAGGGGAATGTTCTTAGCGAACCTTTTTAGATTTAAAAGACTGGCAGTGCAAAATAATGAAATATATCACGCTGCCGGTGTTTTTCGAGTTCGTTGGGCGACCACATGAGAACTCTCCAGGTCGCCAACGAAAGAATAGTAGATTTCAATTTTCTGTATGCGGTGGCCGCTGCTTTTATCGCCTTCATGGACAATGATCTTCTCAACCAGTTCATGAAGCATTCCGGGGGTCAGTTTTTCAAAGGAAGTATATTTCCTGGCAAGTCCCACAAAGCTGTTGATATTGACCACTTTGGAATCCTGCTCTGCGATCTGGTTCCTTATGTCCAGGGCCTCCGCTTTCAAGGTATGCTGTTCATTTTCGTAATCCCTGGAAAAAATTATGTAGCGCTCGTCTGACAGTTTCCCGGAGAAATTATCTTCATACAGCTTTTTGATGATTCCGTCCAGTTCCACAATCCGGTGTTCCTTAGTCACAAGTTCCTTCTGCAAAGTCTTGACATCTTCCTGCTGTTTGGAAAGCGTCCGATTCATAATGAGCCTGACAAATTCCTTTTCCTGCTCCGTGGCAAGTTTTGTAATCTGCCGCAGGTTTTCAAGAACCAGTTCCTCCAACACGGGTTGGCGGATATAGTGGGCGCTACAGCACTTCTCGACACTCCGTTTCCGATAACTTCCGCAAATATATCGTGGGTCTTTGCCAGAAGTATTACTCCCGGTTGAGAAGTGCAGAGGAGAGCCGCAATCCGCACAGTAGAGCATACCGGAGAAAAGTCCAGGCTCATGGTCATTAGTACGCCGCCTCCGGTGTTGGGAAAGCCTCTGGACGGTTTCCCATACTTCCTCGGTGATGATTGCCTCATGGGTATCTTTGAAAACCATTTGTTGATCTTCCGGGGTTGGGTAACGTTTCTTGAATTTATAAGACTTGGAAAATGTTTTAAAGTTTACCGTATGTCCCAGATATTCTTTGTGTTTTAAAATCATGGTGATTGTCGTTGCGCTCCATACGCATTCCGCATGAGGAAGATATCTGCGGGTTTTTCCAGTTCTCCGGTATTCAATGGTTCCGGGAGTGGGAATGTTCCTACGAGTCAGTTCGCTGGCAATCCGTCCAACACCTAGCCCTTCCACACGTAAGTCAAAGATCAACTTTACTACCGGGGCCGTTTCTTCATCAACCATAAGTTTTCCACCCTCACCTTTGATATAGCCATATGGGGCGTGGGAGGAAACCCGTTCTCCTGACATTCCCTTCATCCGTTTGACCGCCCGCTGCTTTTTGGAGCAGTCACGGGCATACCATTCATTAAATAAGTTACGGAAGGGAGTAAGGTCATTCTCACCTTTCTGGGAATCTACTCCGTCATTGACCGCCACAAAATGAATATCATACTCGGCAAACATAATCTCTGTGTACATTCCCACCTGAAGATAATCACGCCCAAACCTTGACATATCCTTGATGATTACCCGCTTGATTTCACCGGATTTAATGCCCTCAATCATTTTCTTAAAACTGGGACGTTCAAAACTTGTACCGGAATAACCATCGTCCACGAAAAATTGGGTGTTGATATAGCCGTTTTCCCTGGCATAGTTCAGAAGAATTTTTTTCTGGTTCTGGATACTGTTGCTGTCCCCATCGTTGGCATCGTCTACGGATAACCGGCAGTACAGGGCTGTCATGGCTTCTGGAGCCAACACGTTGCGGATAGAATACAAAGTATTTATGGCTGTTCTGTTTGTATCTTTTATCGTCGTCTGTAACATCATAACCTCCATTCCGACGAACTTTAAAAGACACGGGTTCGTGGTTCCATTATACCGTATCCCATCCGTCTTGTGAAGCGATTTATCAATTTAAAGCGCTAATATTTTCTTTTTGGGGACACAACATCAACATCACGCTCAGCGATATGCTGTAATTTATCAAAAATGGTTTCTTTGGCGGCTGTATTGAAGAAAGAGGATACCACATAGGTTGTGCCTTTGACTTTCTTCTCCATGACTGTTGCGGGCTTATTATCCGCCATTTCATCACACCTTTCTATGGCAAGAGGAAAATGCCACACTGGGATAACCAGCGCAGCGCCTCATTGTTCTTATTTTTCGTACCGTATTGTCTGGAACAGCGGGACTGTCCATCGGCTCGCCCCCGATACGTGGGAGTATTCAGGCCGGTTCGTGGCTGTCAGCCGGGTGGCTGCCGAACCGCCGCATACCGCCGATAGGTGGGTACACCATATTCGCAGTAAGTTTCGGTGAGAGGCACGGTTCCTCCCGCTGGTGGTCTTGGCGCTTTCCAGCCTGCCGGGGCTGGTTATCAAGCCGTCAAATGGTCGCTCTGGCCCTTTGATGTCATCGTGTTGACGGACGCTCTGGCCGTCCGCAGGGGGTCTTGGCGTTTGCGCTTGCGGCGCTCACACACAGCGTTTGGAAATCCTGAATACTGATATGAACGGCTGTCCGTTATTTGTCAAAGAACAAAATTGAAAAAAGGGAGTTTTCCCTTTCACTGTTAAGGACAAAAACCAGGCAAAAGTTGCTATCAGACCACCAGTTTTTTTCGGATTTTTTTCAGTGCGGCCCTGGCAGAGCGCATGACGGTAGACTTGTTGCTGCCTTCCATTTCCGCAATCTCCATGTAAGTATAGCCATAGGCAAAATGGAGAAGGAAACGTCGCCGCTGCTTGGGGCTAAACTCTTCCAAAACGTCCCGGATTTCTTTTAGGGTTCGCATACGCTCATAAGTCTGCTCAAGCGGTTCCGTGGACACTTCAAAGAGCAGGCAGGTATCCCAGGAGCGGCAGTCACGGTGGCGGGAATCCGCTTTCCGCTGGCGTTCCATCTCCCGGTCATACTCCGCAAATACCTGGAAAACCTCATAGGATACCTCCACCACCAAAGGGGTTCCCGCTGCGTCAAAGATCGTAACATGAAACATGAATCCCCTCCTTATGCGGCGCCGTCCATATGAATCAGGATTCCTTTAGGCAAAGGAAATTCTTCTTTACGTTCTGGGACAACACAGGCATGACCGCACGGGCAGGGAGCGGGGCGTTCCTCCGCAACGATAAGGACTGTTTCACCAGGGCGCAGCTTAATGACACGAACTAATTTCTCCATATACAAAAACCTCCAATATTTTTATTGAGGGCTTGTCCCTCAATAATCGGAGATTCCAGAAGGCAAAAATTAACGGGGTATGGGAAATTTCTTGAAAATGTTTTGGTCTGGAAAGAGAAGGGGCAGCAATCCATAGCTGGACGCTGCCTCCTTGAAGTCATAGGGTTATCTCATTAAGTAAATGCGGAGCTGTTTAAAAGCCCGCTGTATTAAATTCGTTACCGCCGCCGGACTACAGCCAAACATGACGGCAATCTCCTGGCATTGATATCCCTCCCAGAAACGAAGCCGTATCGCCTGCCGCTGGCGGTCAGTGAGGCGGCGCAGTCCAGTCGCTAATTCCTCATTCTGAACCAGGTCGGTAAAGTCCCGGATTCCGCACAGTATAGTAAAATCTTCTTCCGTGTCTATGTAATGTTCCAGAAACGTTAATTCCTCGCTCATGCTTTCCAGAGATTTGCAGTGATACCGATACTTCCGGTCAGAGTTGTCTAACAAGCGATCTTCTGCCTTTAATATTTCAATCCAATATTCTTCAGTCATTGCCGGTTACTCCTTTCATCAATTTTTTGAAGTGAAAATTGATGAAGGGCGGCCCACGGCACTGGTGAATAGCGGGAGAATCCGACAAAAATCGACAAATAAAAACGCCAGGATATTGATTAGCGATCCTGACGTTGTACTCTTGTGTTCGGTATAAGGTTTGATAACGGTGTTTATATAGGCTTAATCGTGCCTGTTTTGGGATAGGGAATCCCCCTGAAAAGTATATGCTTTTTTTGGTTTATTACCTGGTTTTACTGATTGTTTATGGAGATAAACATTGCCCGCCATGATTTCCTCCGACAGCAAATCATAGGCGGCGCACAATTAAGCCCTGCTACGAGAAGCCGTTTTTTTTATCTGGCTTCCACTTCCCATAGGGGGCTATATCATATTCTTATTCAAAATAGGCATAATATTACCTTTTTTAGAGAACCTATAAGGTAATATGAAACCATGAACCGGTAAGATAGAATAGATACGAGGTGACTAATTATGCCGGTTGACAAGATAAAATATTTGGGCGCTTGTATCCGCACCGCAAGAAAACATTGTGGGCTGACCCAGCAGGAACTGGCGGATCAGTCTGGTGTATCCGTGAAAACCATCAGGAATATTGAAACAGGGAAGATGAATCCCTCCTATGAGATTCTTTTTCCCATTATCAACCGCCTGGGGCTGTCCACAAGTGATTTATTTAATTTATCCCCAGACGAGCAGGAGGAAGAAATCCAGCGCTTCATTGGAAAGTTCAGGGCCTGCAACCGGACAAACCAGCTTATCCTTCTGGGGACTTTGGATTATCTGGCAGAGCAGTTATTGGCTGTCCAGAATAAATCTAATTTAAAACGTTTGGAGTAAATCAACTTTTTTTAAAACAAAAAAGAATCGGTCAGACAAAAAACCATGTCGCCCGATTCTTTTTCAAGTTAGGTTAAAATATATTTTAATCTCTCAGGTTCGGATTCTTTACCGTTAATAGAAATATAAGTGATAAAACTAATGAAATCCTATGTTTCCTTTTTTTATAAAGAAACTGCCGCAGGTTTTTATTAGGCGGCAGTTCTTCTTCCTATGGAATCAATTTGACTACTTTCTGCATATAGCTTAATTATCTCCCGTTCGTTTTACCATTTCTTCCATAATTGAAGTGATTTTTTTATACAGATCTACTTCTCGTTTGGTTTCTGTTGTTTTGGGGTCATAGATAAGTGAACTCTGATAGCGAACAAATGCTAGTACATTCCCATCAGCAAAATCATGAACCGGCTCCAACGGCGAGTACCATGATTCTGGTTCACCTCTATCAAGCCTTTCTCCTCCATAACAGACATATTTTTTATCTTCCTCAGATATAACTCCTTTACTTTGAAGAAAATCTAAAAATTCGTCATATTTTTCCTGGGATATATTTTGGGGATTCCAGTTGGAGGAAAGGTACTCATAGTCTTTGTCCTCCAACTTTCCGTTCGGTTCCGTTGCTGTAGACGAAATACTGCTTGTATCTGAAAATGTTACTCCCTTCGTGCGGTGATAGAAAAGGTAGCGTTCCAATTCACTCATGTAAATTCCGGCATTTTGTTTCAATCCCACATTTTCCAGATTAGAAGCCCAGTTTTCATAATACTGTTTAAAATCCATGGCTGTGTTTACATCCTGGTGACTGCCAAGTGCCATAAGTGGTATCCCGCTGCTTGCCTTTACGCTTTTGTCCCCCTGCTGTGCCAGGTGAACACGTAACGCAGTCATTTCCGCAGGCGTGGCATTTTCTGCGTTCACATCGTTTAAATGAATTTTCTGGGTAAAAGTTTTTCCTTGGATATCTTTTCCCTCGACATACATCACCGGATCGTCATCTGTGGAACTTTCGTCATACTTCATGTGAAGTTCCTGCCCCGAAACAGGGCTGAACTCACTATGTAAATAGCCCATTTTTAACGTACCATGATAATTGCCGCTGGGAGTAGATGATGACTTTCCACTTATCTCGCTTTGACCAAAAACATTTCTCATATTATTTCTGGACGTAGTTCCAACCGGATATCTTGCCGTGGGAAAGCCTGTGCCTTGTAAACCTAATACACTCATTTTTTCTCCTCAATCTGTTTTTTTGATTTATGCTTTTAATTGTTCCAATATCTCTAAGAATTTTCTGTAATCCTGAAAATGCTGCGATTTATTTACATCAACATCGGTAGCCGCTTTTGAATACTCATATAAATTTTTATACGAATCCAGTCCTCCAACTTCCAACATAGTTCCCAGTCCTCCTAAACTTCCAAACGCATGGTTTTTTCTGTCAGAAACGTCATCGCATTTTGTTAAAACACCTTCCGGTTTTGTTGGATTGATCTTGCTTTCATCTAATGGTGTAATGCCTAAATAGATAGCGGTAGCCCTTCCTTTAGAAATAATACCGGCTTCCACCAGTTCACCCATGAGCGCAATCGAATCTTCTTTTGACATATTTGTGGAATTATATTTCTTTTTCAGGTTTTCCAGTTCTTCATCAGAAAGTTTATCTTTTTTTGAACCCTCCACCCATTTCTCTGCCTGCTGTTGAAAGTAAGAAGGGTGATAGGCTACTTCTTTTTTTGTAACTGCGTACACGGGATATCCATTTACCATCTGAATTGTCATAATCGTGTTACTCCTTACATCTCAGTCTATGGTTCTTCTGTCAGTCAGAACCATTTATGCTCCCTTAAATATAAGTCCAAGCATATACTGTTGTTTAACTATTTTCTTGTAACATACGCTCAAATATAGCCGTAATTTTACGGTACAGTCCTTTCGTTTCTTCATTAAACGATAATGGGTTAGAATATACCAGAGATCCCTGACTGCGTGTAAAGGCTAACACATTCCCGTCAATGAAATTATCCACAACAGGTTCCTCAGAATAATATGCACCTACCATGCTGTCCACTTGTTTTACAACTGTGCCATTATATCCAATTCTCCTTTTCTCATCATCTGATATAACATCTTTGCTTTGGAGATAATCCAAAAAAGAATTGTAGTCATCTAAGGTCATATTTCTGGGATTGAACTTTAATGCAAGCTGCTTATAATCATCATCACTAAGTCCATTGATTTTCAGAGCAAAAGCCGCAGGGCTATTCTGGTTAATTGGTTCTTTACTTTTTTTAGCCGTATTCAGTTTTGAAGCAAAACTGCCGGCTTTGGAAAATATGGTTTCTGTTTTTCTAGTGCCAGACCAATTAAAGGAATTGTCCACACTATTTATATTCATATGTTCACCTCTCTAATCTTTCTTGATTTTATATTTTTAAGAAATAATCAGAAACTGTAGAGAATTATTATTTCACCTCCTTTTAACTCGAACTCTCTAGTCTGTTCATTTCGTAAAAATCAACTTTCCTATAATAATTTTCTTAATTCCTCCACATCTTTTTCGGGTAATTTTCCGTCTCCAATGAAGGCAGCTACAAAACGACTAAACGAATTGCCATAGCAATCTGCCACTAACTTCTTTGTCCAGTTATGAATATGCTGTTCTTTTGTACATAAAGCATAGTAATAATTGCAAGATGTACCTTTCTCTGCCCCAACCAGTTCCATTTTTTGTAGACCCAAAAGAAACGTGTTCAGTGTTTGGACTTTCCACGCTTTTCCCCATTCACTGGTTGCAATATCCATAATCTCTCTGAATGTCATGGGGGCTTTTGCTGCCCACAATAGTTCCATGATCTGTTCCTCTGTTTTTGTCAAACCATAATTTTTTTTCATTTTATCATTCTCCTTTCCCAATATTAATGTGGGCAGGACATATAAGTTGCTGTACTCAATAATTCTCCCACTTTCTTATCCGAACATTTTGAACATTTAAGTGCCGAATATGTTTCAACTATACAACCACCATTACCATCTTTTTCGTGATATGTCATCTTTATAGGAATGGAATAATCATGCTCACAAATCTTTCTATCGTTTTTGTTCACATGACAAAAATCGTAAACAGTTCCATCATCCGCAATTGCAAAGCAATCTGATAATAATTTTTCCGGTAAAAAAGATTCATCCAAAGTAGACATATTTACGCCAATCGCTTTATCATTTTCATTTGTAATCGTAGACGGTGGCTCATATGCAAAAACAGTAACTCCACCAGCCATACAAATAAAGGCAGCCATAATTACAGATAAAATTGTTTTACTTGTTTTATTTCTTTTTATTTCCAAAATTCTCCTTTTATACAGTTTCTTTTTCCTGAAATTCGCAAACCCAACCCCAAATTGCTCTTTATCTAAAGACACATTTTCTACAATAAGTCTTAATAATAAATTTCCATATTTGCTACGTTCTTCTTCCCCCTTCCCTTCCATCACCACACTGTCACAATACATCTCACTAATACAGGAAAGTTCAGCAACCAATAAGTATACAAATGGATTAAACCAGTGAATTGCTATAACAAGCAAACCCACTAATTTTATCAATATATCATTGTGTTTAATATGTACCAATTCATGGGTAATCATATATTCACATAGTTCATCGTCCATCTGACAATCTTTATCCCAGATTGGAAACAACACTGTGGGGGATAGCACCCCGATTGTAATTGGTGATTCACAGTATTCAGAACAGATAAGTTTTACGTCCTTTTTAATATTCAACATTGCTTTCTTCCTGGAAAAGAATTCCCGCATTTTCCATTCGGTTGATCCTTCCAAATCAACAAAACATATTTGCTTCATTTTTCGGTATTGTATAATTTGTTTCCATATGATGAAAGAAGAAATCAATGCAATAAATAACACAGTCAAATAAATGGACTGAACTTTTGGCGACAACAATATTGAATCACGATTTGCGACAATAATGTAATCGCTATTCATTTCCAGTGGTTCATGTTGACTAGCTATTTCCCGTATAAATGAAAAATTATCATAAAAAAATCCCCACACATAATATTTGCATAATGGAAATGGAATCAGGTAAAACATCAATGCTATTTTTAATAGATTATACCTCCATTCCAGTGAAAAGTAACGTTTTGACAATGGATAGAGCAATAAATAGAAAACAAAAACAACCGTCCCTGATAATGACATAACAAAAAACATATTTTTAAATATGATAATGAGAAGGTTCTTAAGCATGATTTAAGGCCTCCTTTACAGGCTCTTTTAAAATTTAACCAGTTGTCTGCCGCTATAACAGTTTCCGTAGTTCTTCAATATCTTCCTTTGACATTTTTTTCGTTGTCGGAAAGATTCCATATAAGCGGCTTGGCTCATTAAGATAGTTCTTTATCTGTTCTTTTTTCCAGTTATCAATAAATTCCCCCTTTGTACACGCCGCACAATATATGTGGATAGCAATCGTTTCATCTATAATGATAGCACCTGCTTTTTGTAAATCAACCAAGCAAGATTTCAGCTTTCGTGTCTTCCAATTTTTACCCCACTTGGATTTAACAAGAGTTATGATTTCCTCATAAGAAAGCGGTTTGTCCATTGACCACAGCAATTCCATAAGTTGCAGTGATAAACGATTCAAACCATACTTTTTAAACAAGAACCTCACCTCCTCGTCCCTTACCAATACAATGCTATCATCACTCGGCATAGTGTATGTATTAATATATGCTTGTTTGTTATTAGTTTTTTCTAGTAACCACTAACATTTTCATAATACCTTAATCTGGAAATTTTGTCAATATATTGTTTGTGCATTTATTAGTATTTTCTAATAAGTCATTTGTTATAGGAATAAAATTTTTATCGGAACAAGCCGCAAAAACCATTGTAATCACAAGGATAATGCGGTAAAAAGTTCC